>NZ_LKCP01000070.1:0-173276 GCF_001518755.1 Bacillus sp. AM 13(2015)
AAACTGTTGAGGTATATAGACAATATCGTGCGGCATACGACCAGCTGAATGATGCGAAAGCAATGCTCGAAGAGAAGCTGGATGCCGAGATGCGCGACATGGTCAAAGAAGAAATTTCAGAGCTCACTGAGGAAACGGAACGTTTAGAAGACGAGCTGAAAATTTTGCTGATCCCGAAAGATCCGAATGACAACAAAAACGTTATTGTGGAGGTTCGTGGTGCAGCGGGTGGAGAAGAAGCTGCTCTTTTTGCAGGAAACCTTTACCGCATGTACAGTCGTTATGCTGAAATGCAAGGCTGGAAAACGGAAGTGATGGAAGCGAGTGTCACTGGCACAGGCGGTTATAAAGAGATTATCTTTATGATCAGCGGGAAAGGCGCATACTCCAAACTAAAGTTTGAAAACGGCGCACACCGCGTGCAGCGTGTTCCAGAAACGGAATCAGGCGGACGGATTCATACATCAACTGCGACAGTCGCTGTATTACCTGAGGCTGAGGAAGTTGAAATTGATATCCATGAAAAAGACATCCGTGTCGATACTTTCACATCTAGCGGACCTGGCGGACAAAGTGTCAATACAACCATGTCTGCTGTTCGATTAACTCACCTTCCAACAGGTGTTGTTGTATCCTGTCAGGATGAGAAATCACAAATTAAAAACAAAGAAAAAGCCATGAAAGTACTGCGTGCGAGAATTTATGATAAATTCCAGCGTGAAGCACAGGCTGAATATGATCAAACACGTAAATCTGCGGTTGGAACAGGGGATCGTTCAGAGCGTATCCGTACGTACAACTTCCCGCAAAACCGTGTAACAGACCACCGCATCGGATTGACGATTCAAAAGCTTGATCAAATCTTAGAAGGAAAACTTGACGAGGTCATTGATGCACTAATTATGGAAGACCAAGCAAGAAAGCTTCAAGATGCGAAATAAAGAGCGAACAATCTTCGAAGCCCTTAAATGGGCTTCTTCTTTGTTAACGGAAGCTGGCAGAGACCAAAATGCAGCAGAACTCCTGTTGATGCATGTGCTTGGCTGGAGCAGAAGTGAGCTTCTTGCACGTTTTCATGATGCGCTGCCTGAGGAGCAAGATCAACTGTTCAGCAAATTTGTGACGCAGCATAAGGCAGGTGTTCCTGTTCAGCATTTAACGGGTGTTGAATTCTTTTACGGACGTCCTTTCGAGGTGAATAAGCATGTTCTTATTCCTCGTCCTGAAACGGAAGAAGTTGTGTTGGCGGCGCTCAATTTGGTAGGTGACGTTTTCCCGCCCGATCAGCCGCTCAAAGCAGTTGACGTTGGCACAGGAAGCGGCGCCATTGCGATTACGCTCGCTCTTGAAAAAAAATCACTATCTGTCACAGCGACTGATATCTCACAAGAAGCACTTGCGGTAGCAAAGCGGAATCAACAAGCGCTCGGTGCAGACGTTCATTTTTTACATGGAGATTTACTTGAACCGGTTATAGCTCAAGGTATTAAAGTAGATGTATTTATTTCCAATCCACCTTATATTGCGGCGGAAGAAATGGACAGTCTGTCTGAGGTTGTGACGAAGCATGAGCCGGTGAATGCGCTGACGGACGGACGTGATGGCTTGTGGTTTTATAAACGTCTTGTTCGTGATCTTCACAGCGTGCTGAGTGAACAGGCAGTTGTTGTCTTTGAAATTGGACATACGCAAGGTCAAGATGTCACAGCGCTTCTCGTGCAGGCTTTTCCTAAAGCGCATGTCTACACCGTCAAAGATATTAATGGAAAAGATCGAGCTGTTTGCGCACACATTCAAAACGGAAAGTCCGGCTGAATATAGCCGGACTATTTTATTATGTAAAGATGAAACTTATGGTAAAAGAGAAACGTATATATAGAAGAATGAACATTCTGATCATGATTTTTTACATAAATTTGTTTTGAAGGAGCGAATGGTGTGAACAAAAGGTATGCGATGGTGTTGGTCATCGTCAGTGTACTATTGATTGTGAGTGCTTGTGGTAAACCGAGCTTTAAAAAAGAGGCAGCAGCATTTGGAGAAAGCTATAAAAAAGCACAATACACAGTGAATCGAACGGATGACCTATCTGATATGAAAGAGAAGCTGAAGGTTTATTTAACCGAACATGAATATCAAGAATATACACAAGACAGCATGTTCCCGAGCATATTAGAAGCGGCGAAGGATCAAGATTGTCAAATTAAACTGAAGAAAATTATGTTTACGCCTTCAGATGAAAGCGATGACAGAATTGAATTTAACTATGAAATGGTGATCCAATTTATCGATCAAAAAGGAAAAGTCAAAAAAGAAATCGAGAAAAAAGGGGCCATGACTGTTATTAAAACAGAATCTGGTTTAAAAATCAGCCGAGATTGGGATGGGAGACTGTACCCTTCTGACTACCAATCCTCACTCAAAAGTCGTTCTTAAAGAGAACGGCTTTTTTGTTTTGACTCATAATCTATTAAAAAATTCATATTGACTGTTTATGAAATGAGTTTCCTGGACACAATGTTTGTAGCGAAGAGAAAAAGTGGGGGGAACACTCAATGTTGAAAAGTAAAACGATGATTTGTCTTTATATGTTTCTATTATTATGCGGTGCTTTTGCAAACCTTGGCAGAGAGGAGACAGCGGCTGCTTCTGCAAATCAGCCTGTTGTTATACCAGATGAAGCGATTCGATTACGCATTTTAGCAAATAGTGATCGTTCAGCGGATCAGGATGTGAAAAGAAGTATTCGTGACGAGGTCAATGCGAATATGACGGAGTGGGTCAAAGACCTCACATCCATTGAAGAAGCAAGACGTGTCATTCGATCAAAGCTGCCAGAAATCAATCGTATCGCCAAAGCGAAATTGAAGGAACAGCATATTGATCAATCTGTATCGGTCAGTTTTCAAAAAGCTTCATTTCCAACAAAACTCTATGGAAATTTCGTCTATCCTGCTGGGAAATATGAAGCCATTTTAATTACGCTTGGAGAAGGGGACGGAGCCAACTGGTGGTGTGTGTTATTCCCGCCGCTCTGTTTTATCGATTTTTCAAACGGAGAAGCCATTGCCTCACCAGAAGGCGATGATGATAAACAAGTGACAGCGCAGCAAACGAAAGAGTCTGTCAATGAAGTGGTGAAAGAAGAGGAAGAAGAGACAGGTGAAGTGAAGTTCTTTTTGTTCGAATGGGTCTCTAGTCTTTTCTCTTAAAAAAGGTATAAATCGGTTTTTGCCTCATAGAGTTGAAGTAAGAGATCAAAAAAGAGGTGAAAGCATGTATTATCAATTAAGAATAGCCACAGAGGAAGATGTCCCGTCGATCAATGCTTTTCTTGAAAAGGGACAAGCAAAAGGCGGAGTAACGCTTGCAGAGCGAACGACATTTGTCGTGATGGAAGATGCGGATGGTCAGCTGGCAGGCTGCTTAGGTCTTGAACAGCTCAATGAACAAGAGGGATTGCTGCGGTCGCTTGTCATATCAGATAAGCTCGGTCAGGGGCACATTGTCTCCTTGTTCCAAAGCGTTCAAACGCTCGGAGAAAAAATAGGTGTGGATACTTTTTATGTCGTTGCAAACCATTCCTCTTCCCATGATTTTTTGGCATTAATGGGCTTTACGCCTTTAGAAGAAATCCCAGAAAGCATATGGAGCTCTGCACATGCAAAAGAGACATTGGGGAAAGAACAGGCTGTGGTTCTGCAAAAAAAAGGCAGTTAATCACAAAACGATGGACTTATACACATACTTATCCACTATAAAACAAGCGTTATCCACAAATTGTGGACAACGCTTGTTTTATTGATCATCATCTTTTATACTTTCAAAAGGATAATTGAGATATATCAACAGTTTTATCTTTTTTAAAAGGAGTTTGTATGATGTTAAATACAAAAAGGTGGTCTGTGGATTTAGAAAAGGATTTATCCACATACTATCCACAAATTAAACAGGCGGCCGATCTGCTGCAGCAAAATGAAGTGGTTGCTTTCCCGACAGAGACCGTTTACGGACTCGGGGCAAATGCGAAAGAGACAGAAGCCGTGATGAAAATTTATGAAGCGAAAGGGCGTCCGAGTGATAATCCGTTGATTGTTCACATTGCGGAAGTTCAGCAGCTTCACGAATTTGCACAAATAGAAAGCGAAAAAGCGAAGGCGCTGATGGATGCCTTTTGGCCGGGCGCCTTAACCATCGTTCTTCCGTGTAAGCCGGGCACTTTATCCAAGCAGGTTACAGCAGGTTTATCCACAGTAGGTGTGAGAATGCCTGACCATCCCATTGCGCTTGAGCTCATCCGAGCAGCTGGTCTGCCAATTGCTGCACCAAGTGCGAACCGTTCAGGGAAACCTTCACCAACACAAGCCGACCATGTAGCGAGTGATCTCGAAGGAAGAATCGCTGGAATTGTGGATGGAGGTAAAACTGGAATTGGTGTTGAGTCAACGGTTGTATCCTGTGTCGGTGAGACCCCAGTGATTTTAAGACCGGGCGGAATTACAAAAGAAGCATTAGAAGAGGTTGTGGGGACGGTGAGTGTGGATCCAGGGCTGACAAAAAAGGACGAGGCGCCAGTATCGCCAGGTATGAAATACACACACTATGCACCTGAAGCCCAGATGTATATCTTTCATGGAAGTGATGAAGACATGCAGCGGCACATTCAGAAATACAAAGCTGAAGGTCTAAAAGTCGGAGTACTGACAACAGAAGAAAAGAAATCGCTGTTTGCGGCAGATGTTGTGTACAGCTGTGGATGGAGAGAAAAACCTGAAACGGTTGCTGCAAACCTCTATCGTGTACTGAGACAATTTGATGAAACGGATGTAGACTTGATTATTTCAGAAGCCTTTCCAGAGCAAGGAGTTGGTTCTGCCATTATGAACCGTCTGCAAAAAGCCGCAGGAGGGCGTACACTCCCTTCGTTCCAATAGTTCTAACCTTTCTTGGACAAACATAGGTTAAAGGAGAATGTGTGTCCAAGGGGGATTTACATGAACGAACTAGCTGGCGAATTGCTGACGCTCAGCATCATGGCTTTTGCACTTGGAATGGATGCTTTTTCGGTTGGACTTGGTATGGGGATGATTCAGCTGAGGTTCCGCCAGATCATTTATATTGGATTTGTTATTGGGATATTTCATATGTTTATGCCGCTTTTTGGGATGCTGACAGGTCAGCTCTTATCCGGATGGCTCGGTCTTCTTGCCACCTATATTGGCGGGGCGCTGCTTTTGGTGCTGGGACTGCAAATGATCGTTGCTTCTATCCGCAAAGAGGATAAGCCCTTTATCGCACCTGTTGGGACTGGTCTCGTTCTTTTTGCTACAAGTGTCAGCCTAGACAGCTTCTCTGTTGGTTTAAGCCTCGGGATTTACGGTTCCCAGGTGTGGATGACTATATTATTGTTTGGTTTTTTTAGTATGCTTCTCACATGGCTCGGATTATTACTCGGCAAACAGGTTCGGTCATGGGTGGGTTCATATAGCGGCGCGCTTGGCGGAATCATTTTACTAGCCTTTGGTATCAAATTATTATTTCCGCTCTAGCCAGTCTCCTTACATAACATGTAGAATGAAATGCTATATAATAGAAGAAAAGGAGGGCGAAAGATGAAAATCTTATTTGTTTGTACGGGAAATACATGCAGAAGTCCAATGGCTCAAGCCCTTTTTGCTTCCATTGCAGATGAAAAAGGTTTAGAGGTCACTGTAAAATCAGCGGGCATTTTTGCCTCCGATGAAGGGAAGGCGTCTCCTCAAGCGATCGAAGCATTATTTGAGAAAAGCATTCCACTGAATCACTCATCATCAAAATTGACAGAGGAGCTTCTGCGCGAAGCTCATTACGTCTTCACGATGACTATGCAGCATAAACAGTTGATTACTGAGCAGTATGCGCATGCAAAAGGCAAGGTCTTCACTTTAAAGGAATTTGCGACAGGAACAGAAGGTGATGTTTCCGACCCGTTTGGAGGAAGTCTTTCTGTTTATCAGGAAACTCGTGATGAACTTGAAGCCTTACTGTATCAGCTCGCTGAGAAATTGAAAAAAGATCATCATCATAGATAACCTGTAAAACCGTTGCGTCAACGGTTTTTCTGCTTTTGTTTGCAAATCACTAGGCAGAGGTTAAAATATAACTGTAAATAAAGAATGAATGTAAGATATAACAGATCAACTCACCCTTAGGAGGAATTGCCCGATGAAAGTAGCCATTGCATCCGATCACGGCGGAACGAATATTCGTGAAGAAATCAAACAACTGATGGATGAATTGAAGATTGAATACATTGATATGGGTTGTGAATGCGGATCAGGTTCTGTAGACTACCCAGATTATGCATTCCCTGTAGCCAATATGGTGGCAAACGGAGAAGTCGACCGCGGCATTTTAATTTGCGGGACAGGCATCGGCATGAGCATCTCGGCAAATAAAGTAAAAGGAATTCGCTGTGCATTAGCACATGATACATTTAGTGCTAAAGCAACTAGAGAACACAATGATACGAACGTTCTTGCAATGGGAGAGCGAGTGATTGGACCAGGATTAGCACGTGAGATTGCGCACATTTGGCTGACAACAGAGTTTACAGCAGGACGCCATGCTGTGCGGATTGGCAAAATTGCTGATTACGAAGAAAAGCACCTATAAGGAGCGCTTAATATGAACATTGGTCAAGATTGGCTTGAAATGTTAAAAGAGTTTCATCAAACAGTTGAATTGCGTGCCGGGCAAATCTTAGTTATTGGCTGTAGTACGTCAGAAGTGGCTGGTGAGCATATTGGTACTGCAGGAAGTGAGCAAATTGCTGCGTCCATCTATCAAGAATTGGATCAGTTAAGACGAGAGACCGGCATTGAGCTCGCCTTTCAATGCTGTGAGCATCTAAATCGTGCCCTAGTCGTTGAAGAAGAAGTGGCTTTCCGTTTTAACTTGGAGATTGTAGCTGCAGTACCTGTCCGTAAAGCGGGTGGTTCGATGGCGGCTCACGCGTATCAGCAAATGGAACATCCTGTATTGGTCGAATCCATTGAGGCGCATGCTGGAATTGATATCGGCGATACGTTAATTGGGATGCACTTAAAGAGAGTCGCTGTACCTGTCCGTCTCAGCCGTCATCAATTAGGACATGCACATGTGACTTTTGCGAAAACACGTCCGAAGCTGATTGGCGGAGAAAGAGCGGTTTATACAAGATCATAGCTTCGATATATTTCTAATATAATGTTGAATGATGAAGACGCTTTACCACTTGAATATTCGGGTTTTCATAAAAAAGAAGTCGATTTTCCAAAAAAAACTTTTACATTTTACTCAAAAACCGTGTACAATGAGATGGTGAAAACATCGAATGGAAATAGATTGGAGAGGATTTCGCTGATGAAACATTTACCTGAGCAAGACGCACAAGTATTCAAAGCAATTCAACTAGAGCGGAAACGCCAGCAGGACAAAATCGAATTAATTGCATCAGAAAACTTCGTAAGCGAAGCAGTCATGGAAGCACAGGGCTCTGTATTAACAAATAAATACGCTGAGGGTTATCCTGGTAAACGCTACTATGGCGGCTGTGAACATGTAGACGTTGTGGAAGATATCGCACGTGACCGCGCAAAAGAAATTTTTGGCGCTGAGTATGTGAACGTACAACCTCACTCAGGTGCTCAAGCGAACATGGCTGTTTACTTTACTATTCTTGAGCATGGCGATACAGTGCTGGGCATGAACTTATCACATGGCGGACATTTAACACACGGAAGCCCTGTAAACTTTAGTGGTGTACAGTACAACTTTGTAGAATATGGTGTAGATAAAGAAACTCAGCATATCGACTATCAAGATGTACTTGAAAAAGCACGTGAACATAAGCCGAAACTAATCGTTGCGGGTGCAAGTGCATACCCACGTCAAATTGATTTCAAAAAGTTCCGTGAGATTGCTGATGAAGTCGGTGCTTACTTTATGGTCGACATGGCTCACATTGCTGGTCTTGTTGCAGCAGGTCTTCATCCAAATCCAGTTCCTTACGCAGATTTTGTGACAACAACAACTCACAAAACATTACGCGGACCTCGCGGCGGAATGATTCTTTGCCGTGAAGAGTTTGGTAAAAAGATCGACAAATCGATCTTCCCTGGTATTCAAGGTGGACCACTCATGCATGTCATCTCTGCAAAAGCTGTTTCTTTCGGTGAAGTATTGAACGGAGATTTCAAAACATATGCACAAAACGTCATTGATAATGCAAAACAACTAGCTGAAACTCTTTTATCTGAAGATATTCAGCTTGTATCTGGCGGAACAGATAACCATCTTGTTCTCATTGACTTGCGTTCTCTTGGCATCACAGGAAAAATTGCAGAAAACGTTCTTGATGAAATCGGTATTACAGTGAACAAAAATGCAATTCCTTATGATCCAGAGAAACCATTTGTCACAAGTGGTGTACGTGTAGGGACAGCTGCAGTAACAAGCCGCGGTTTCGATCAAGAAGCGATGAAAGAAGTCGGTTCCATTATTGCACTTGCGCTAAAACATCATGAAGATGAAGCGAAATTAGAAGAGGCGAAAAAGCGTGTATCTGATCTTACGGCTCGTTTCCCTCTATATAACGAATTAGATTATTAAAAAACAGACCCATTTGCCTATTTTTGGCATGTGGGTTTTTTTTGTAGGATTTGCGAATCATATTGAAAGATGATGTCTTTTTATGTAGAATTGTAGGAAGTGTGCAAAGTTCACCGGAAGATGACAGAAAAGGAGTTGTAGCAAGCTATGGCAAAGGTTTATGTATTTGATCACCCGCTTATTCAGCACAAACTTACATATATTCGTGACGTTCATACAGGAACTAAAGAATTTAGAGAGTTAGTGGATGAAGTCGCAACATTAATGGCATTTGAAATCACAAGAGATTTACCGCTTGAAGAGGTAGATGTAGAAACACCTGTACAAGTAGCGAAATCAAACGTGATCTCAGGTAAAAAACTCGGTGTTGTGCCAATTTTAAGAGCAGGTCTTGGAATGGTAGACGGGATTTTGAAACTCATTCCAGCTGCTAAAGTGGGACATGTTGGTTTATACCGCGATCCGAAAACATTAAAGCCTGTTGAATATTATGTGAAGCTTCCATCTGATGTGGAAGAGCGTGAATTTATCGTAGTAGATCCAATGCTTGCAACTGGCGGCTCAGCAGTCGAAGCGTTAAACAGCTTGAAAAAACGCGGTGCGAAAAACATTCGCTTCATGTGTCTGATTGCTGCCCCTGAAGGTGTAGAAGAAATGCAAAAGCATCATCCAGATGTTGATATCTACATTGCAGCATTAGATGAGAAACTAAACGAAAAAGGTTACATCATTCCAGGTCTTGGTGATGCTGGTGACCGTATGTATGGAACGAAATAAGAAAGTCTTAATAAAAGCCCACATGCAAAACGTGCATGTGGGCTTTTTTGAAATATATGACAAACGGTTGATACCGTTCATAGAAAAATCATTGTATACTGAACATTGGCTGTTTTTTTCAATGAATGTCACATCTCTCCTAAAGTTTGATGAAATTGTGAACATTTTGTGTGCTCTATCACTATAGAAAAGTTTTTTAACTTTCAACCGATTGACACATCATAGACGCTATTGTATGCTAAACGAGGGTATTATGGTAAGGTTTTCATAGCCTATAGCACTCTACTAATCCTCATTGTGAACCCTTTAATAATCAGGGTTTGTATCAACGAATGAAGCAGCATCCCATAGATCTAAAGATTTCAAGTCTGATTGTGCAATTAGACCGATGGGTGATTGATTTTTTTCGAATAGGACGGCTTATCATAAGCGTCTTCTACGCAGTTTTCATCACCATTTATCACCTTTTTTACAATATTTTTCATCGGGAGTCAGATGAATGAACGATCCAAACGCGATTTTCCGCAGACAGAGTAAATACATGTTCTATCTATTGGCAATTTTTGTGTTTGGCTATGCCATGCCTGGTTTTAAACCACTGTTTCTTGGTTTCATTATCGGCACAATTTTTGCTTTCTTTAATTTATTCCTACTTATACGGAGAATGCACGCTTTTGATCGAGCGGTTAAAAAAGGAAAATCCATTCGTTCAATGGGAAGTACAGCCAGGTGGGCCAACGCGATTCTCGCAGTAGCGATTGCTTGGCGTTACCCTAATGAAGTTCATCTGGCAGGTGTTGTTATAGGATTAATGACAATATATCCTGTCATTATGATAGATTCCTTCATTCAACTTAAACGTTCTACTATGGAAGAGAGGTGAATACTCTTTGGGTCACAGTTCAAAAACTACAGAATTTTTAGGGTTAACGTTCAACTTATCCAATGTTCTCATGATTACGATTGCTAGTATCATCGTTCTTCTCATAGCGGTGCTGACTACTCGTGTTCTGTCTATTCGTCCGACTAAGGCGCAGAACTTCATGGAATGGATCGTTGATTTTGTTCGAAATATCATAGGTAGTTCGATGGACATGAAAACAGGAGCCCCATTTCTAGCGCTTGGCGTTACATTACTCATGTACATATTTGTTTCAAACATGCTTGGACTGCCATTCTCGATTACGGTCGATCACAACTTGTGGTGGAAATCACCAACTGCTGATCCTGCAATCACAATGACACTAGCAATTATGGTCATGGGTCTCACACACTACTATGGTGTCAAGGCAAAAGGAGTCAAGGAATATACGAAAGACTACTTTAGACCAATTCCGCTTTTAGTACCATTGAAACTTATTGAAGAATTTGCAAACACGCTAACACTTGGTTTGCGTCTTTACGGAAATATTTTCGCTGGAGAGATTCTTCTTGGGTTACTTGCAGGACTTGCGACCAATTTCTACACGCAAAACATTGCGCTTGGTATCGTTGGTACATTAGGTGCCATCGTGCCGATGATTGTATGGCAGGCATTCAGTTTGTTTGTCGGAACAATCCAGGCATTTATCTTCACCATGCTGACAATGGTGTACATTTCCCATAAAGTCAGCGACGAACACTAAAAAATTGAGAGTCCAAAAAGGACGTTATTTTAAAGGAGGAGCTTTTTAATGAATTTAATAGCAGCAGCAATTGCAATCGGTTTAGGAGCACTAGGAGCAGGTATTGGTAACGGTCTAATCGTATCTAAAACAGTTGAAGGAATCGCTCGTCAGCCAGAAGCTGGTAGAGAACTAAGAACACTTATGTTCATCGGGGTCGCTTTAGTTGAGGCACTTCCAATTATCGCTGTCGTTATCGCATTCTTGGCATTCTTTGGTTAATATGTGAGAAGCGTTCTAATATGAATTTTAATGGCGAAGATCAGATTAGTTCGAAACTTCGCCATTCCTTTATGTTTTGTTTCTTAACATATTATTTAAAGAAGGGAGTTGCCGTACTAAATGTCTCAGTTACCAGTGGTTTTAGGAGCAGGGGGCTTAAGCTTCAACGCCGGTGATATGTTATTCCAGCTTATCGCTATGCTCATTTTGCTTGCACTTTTAAAGAAATTTGCGCTTAAACCTTTATTAGGTATTATGAAGCAGCGTGAAGATTATATAGGAAATGAAATTTCAAGTGCTGAAGAAAAGCACGTTCAAGCTGAAAAGCTTCTTGAAGAACAACGTGTCTTATTGAAAGAAGCACGCGAAGAATCACATACACTCATCGAAAATGCGAAAAAGATTGGTGAAAAACAAAAAGAAGAGATCATTCAAGCAGCACGTCAAGAATCAGAGCGCTTGAAAGAGTCTGCTAGAACTGAAATCGTGAAAGAAAAAGAACAAGCTGTGGCTGCACTGCGTGAGCAGGTTGCATCACTATCTGTGCTGATTGCATCTAAAGTGATTGAAAAAGAACTTGATGAGCAGGCACAAGAGAAATTGATTCAAGAGTACCTTAAAGAGGCAGGCGAAAGCCGATGAGCGTAACTATTGTCTCTAAGCGTTACGCTTCTGCTCTTTTTGACATCGTTCTTGCTTCTTCGGCAGTAGACGAAACTGAAAAAGAGCTGAATGAGATCAAAAAAGTTCTAAAGGCTGACCAAGAACTCAATGACTTCCTTGTTCATCCAAAGATTACGGCAGACAAAAAGAAACAGTTGATTGCTGAAGCTTTCAAAGGTGTTTCTACTTATGTATTGCACACAATGTATTTACTGATTGACCGCGGACGCACGAATATTTTCTCTGAAATGACGTCTGAGTTTGTGAAACTTGCAAACCGTACGAAACAAATAGACGATGCGGTCGTGTATTCAGTGAAACCGCTGAGCGGTGCTGAAATCCAATCTTTATCTGAAGTATTTGCCAAAAAAGCCGGAGTCACATCACTGCGTGTTGAAAATGTGATTGACAAGGATCTAATAGGCGGAGTGAAAATCCGTATCGGAAACCGCATTTATGACGGCAGTGTCAGCGGAAGCTTTCCCGCATTGAACGTCAGCTTGCAGGCGAAAATCGTTAGAAGGGGTGAAACCTTAGTGAGTATCAAAGCTGAAGAGATTAGCGCGCTGATAAAGCAGCAAATCCAAAACTATCAATCAGAAATTGAAGTAAAAGATGTCGGTACAGTCATTCAAGTAGGGGACGGTATCGCGCGTGTACATGGCCTTGACAACATTATGGCAGGAGAGCTGGTTGAGTTCTCTAACGGTGTAATGGGTATGGCTCAAAACCTTGAGGAGTCTAACGTAGGTATCGTTATTTTAGGACCTTACAAAGATATCCGCGAAGGTGACGACGTAAAACGTACAGGTCGTATCATGGAGGTTCCAGTAGGTGAAGAGTTAATCGGACGTATTGTGAACCCGCTTGGTCAGCCTGTTGATGGACTAGGTCCAATCTTAACAAGCAAAACACGTCCAATCGAAAGTGAAGCACCTGGCGTTATGGATCGTAAATCTGTACATGAGCCGCTTCAAACAGGAATTAAAGCAATTGATGCCTTGATTCCAATCGGCCGCGGACAGCGTGAATTGATCATTGGTGACCGTCAAACAGGTAAAACATCTGTTGCAATCGATACGATTCTAAACCAAAAAGATCAAGACATGATCTGTATTTATGTAGCCATCGGACAAAAAGAATCAACGGTTCGTGGTGTTGTTGAAACACTTCGTAAGCATGGTGCGCTTGACTACACAATCGTTGTCACAGCTTCTGCATCACAGCCAGCTCCACTTCTTTACCTTGCTCCTTATGCAGGTGTAACGATGGGTGAGGAATTCATGTATAACGGCAAGCACGTACTTGTTGTCTATGATGACCTTTCTAAACAAGCGGCAGCTTACCGTGAGCTTTCATTATTGCTTCGTCGTCCTCCAGGTCGTGAGGCATTCCCTGGTGATGTTTTCTATCTTCACTCTCGTTTATTAGAGCGTGCAGCGAAGCTTAGTGATGAAAAGGGTGGCGGTTCTATCACAGCATTGCCTTTCGTAGAAACGCAAGCTGGTGATATCTCTGCATATATCCCAACAAACGTTATTTCCATCACAGATGGACAGATTTTCTTACAATCTGACCTCTTCTTCTCAGGCGTACGTCCAGCGGTAAACGCAGGATTGTCTGTATCTCGTGTAGGTGGTTCTGCACAAATCAAAGCGATGAAAAAGGTAGCAGGTACACTTCGTCTGGATCTTGCTTCTTATCGTGAGCTTGAAGCGTTCGCTCAGTTTGGATCTGATCTAGACCAAGCAACTCAAGCGAAATTAAACCGTGGTGCAAGAACAGTTGAAGTCTTAAAACAAGACTTAAACAAACCGCTTAAAGTTGAAAAACAAGTAGCGATTCTTTACGCACTAACAAGAGGATACTTAGACGATGTTGCCATTGCTGATGTTAAACGTTTTGAAGCTGAGTTATTCATGTACATTGAAGAAAACCATAAAGGCTTGTTTGACACAATCTCTCAAACAGGAAATATGCCTGCTGATGAAGAGTGGAAGACAGCAATCGAAGGCTTTAAACGTACGTTTGCACCAAGCAACTAATTAGTAATCTTTCCGAGAGAAAAAGATTCTCTTTTTCTCTCTTTTCACGTAAATGAACACGGATTCCTGAAAAAAGGTGGTGAAATCTTTGGCCTCATTACGCGATATAAAGTCAAGGATCACGTCAACGAAAAAATCGAGTCAGATCACAAAAGCGATGCAAATGGTATCAGCTGCGAAACTGAATCGTGCTGAAAACAATGCGAAGTCTTTTGTTCCTTACATGGAGAAAATCCAGGAAGTGGTTGCTGCAATCGCAACTGGAACAAGTGCTAAGCACCCAATGCTTCTTTCAAGACCTGTCAAGAAAACAGGGTATCTCGTCATTACATCTGATCGAGGGCTTGCAGGACCTTTTAACAGCTCGATTTTGCGTGCCGCTTACCAAACCATTCAATCTCGTCATCAATCCGCTGATGAATATGCGGTGATTGTCATTGGTAAAATCGGACGCGACTTCTTCAAAAAGCGTGGTATTCCAGTTATTTCTGAAGTAACAGGGCTTGGAGACGAAGTAGCGTTTGCTGATATTAAAGAATTAGCAAGCAGCACAGTTCAAATGTTCTCTGATGAAGCGTTTGACGAACTTTACATGTTCTACAACCACTTTGTCAGTGCGATTTCACAAGAAGTAACAGAGAAGAAATTATTGCCGCTAACGGACCTTTCGGCCGCAGCGACACCAAATAAACGTTCCGCATCTTATGAGTTTGAGCCTTCTGAAGAAGAAATTCTTGAAGTTCTCCTTCCTCAATATGCAGAGAGTTTGATTTTCGGTGCGCTTCTTGACAGCAAAGCAAGTGAACATGCTGCAAGAATGACAGCAATGAAGAGTGCAACAGACAACGCGAAAGAATTGATCGACAGCCTGACACTCTCTTACAACCGTGCTCGTCAAGCAGCGATTACACAAGAGATTACAGAAATTGTCGGCGGAGCAGCTGCCTTAGAATAGAAATAATTGTCAGGAGGGAATGCAATGAAAACAGGACGCATCAGTCAGATCATGGGACCAGTCGTAGACGTTCGTTTTGAAGACGGTCACTTGCCTGAGATTTATAATGCGATCAAAGTTTCGCATAAAGCGGAAAGCGAAAGTGAAGTTGATATCGACTTAACTTTAGAAGTAGCACTACATTTAGGTGATGATACAGTGAGAACCATCGCGATGGCATCAACAGACGGTGTGAAGCGCGGTATGGAAGCTGTAGACCTTGGAAAACCAATTTCAGTACCAGTTGGTAACGTAACACTTGGACGTGTATTCAACGTACTGGGAGATAACATTGACTTAGATGAGCCACTTGGTGTGGAAGCTCAAAGAGATCCAATCCACAGACAAGCGCCTTCTTTTGATCAACTTTCTACAGAAGTTGAAATTCTTGAAACAGGTATCAAAGTTGTTGACCTGCTTGCTCCTTACATCAAAGGTGGAAAGATCGGTCTATTCGGTGGAGCCGGTGTAGGTAAAACCGTTCTGATTCAAGAATTGATCAACAACATCGCACAAGAACACGGCGGTATTTCTGTATTCGCTGGTGTTGGAGAGCGTACACGTGAAGGAAACGACCTTTACTACGAAATGAAAGATTCTGGCGTTATCGAAAAAACAGCCATGGTCTTCGGCCAAATGAACGAGCCGCCGGGTGCACGTATGCGCGTTGCCCTAACTGGTTTGACAATGGCAGAGCATTTCCGTGATGAACAAGGTCAAGACGTATTGTTCTTCATCGATAACATCTATCGTTTTACACAAGCAGGTTCTGAAGTTTCAGCCCTTCTTGGACGTATGCCTTCAGCGGTAGGTTATCAGCCGACACTTGCAACAGAAATGGGTCAGCTGCAAGAGCGTATCACATCTACAAACGTAGGATCGGTTACATCGATTCAAGCGATCTATGTACCTGCGGATGACTATACAGATCCAGCTCCAGCAACTACGTTCGCTCACCTTGATGCAACGACAAACCTTGAGCGTAAGCTGACTGAAATGGGTATTTACCCAGCGGTTGATCCTCTTGCTTCAACATCTCGTGCACTTGCACCTGAGATCGTTGGCGAAGAGCATTATGCGATTGCACGTGAAGTACAGCAAACATTGCAGCGTTATAAAGAGCTGCAAGATATTATTGCCATTTTAGGTATGGATGAATTATCTGAGGACGATAAGCTTGTGGTACACAGAGCGCGTCGTGTTCAATTCTTCCTATCTCAAAACTTCCACGTAGCAGAGCAGTTCACTGGCCAAAAGGGTTCTTATGTGCCATTGAAAGAAACTGTTAAAGGCTTCAAGGAAATCTTATCTGGTAAATACGATCACCTTCCAGAAGATGCATTCCGTTTAGTTGGACGCATTGAAGAAGTGGTTGAAAAAGCCAAAGAGATGGGTGTAGAGGCCTAATCTGGTCCTTAGGAGGGTAAAAGCATGAAGACCGTTCAAGTCAATATCGTTACTCCCGACGGCCCAGTGTATCAAGCGGATGTGGAAATGGTCAGTGTAAGAGCAGAAAGCGGTGAGCTTGGTATTTTAGCTGGCCACGTTCCAATGGTTGCTCCGCTAAAAATCGGTGCAGTTCGCTTAAAACATAGTGGATCAACTGAATTGGTTGCAGTAAGTGGCGGATTTGTTGAAGTCCGCCCTGAACAAGTAACGATTCTTGCTCAGGCCGCTGAAACATCAGACAAAGTTGATGTTGATCGCGCTAAATCAGCGAAACAGCGTGCTGAAGAGCATTTGAACCACCCGAATGAAAGTGATGTACGCCGGGCGGAACTCGCATTAAAACGGGCGTTAAACCGTTTAAATGTAGCAGGGAAATAAAACAGAAAATCCTTCTTATCACTGTGATAAGAAGGATTTTTTTTAGGATGACATGAGAGATTGATACATCGACACATAAGGATGAGTTGCTTGCTTTTCTAAATATAACTGCTCGCAAAATTGCGTACTGCAGTGCCATGTTTTATTGTTTCTGCGTAAGCCAAGCGTATATTGGTGCGAAGAGTCCATATAAGGCCGCACTACCCAGTCAGCATCTGAATGATGACGGATGACAACCTCTCCTAAATACACACTCATCATCGCTTCTAATGCATCTATTGGCATTTTCCACTCAGCGAACAGCTGCTTGGTCAATGCTTCAAAGTATAGTGATTCTAAATGATACAGGCTTTCCTCAGAGTAATCCAAAGAAATGTTATGAAAATGACACAATTGTGCTAATTCTTCTAGCTGTGTCTGTCTATAATCAAAGTAGAAAGCAATGGCCTCCCATTCATGATCAAATGAGGGAACCAATTCTCCGTACAAATCAACAAAGTCAGGAAAAGAATCTTTCAATGTGTTCAGCTCCTTCCACACGCAGTATATCATCTCCTTGGCATCAGGATAAGAGGGGATTCACACTAAATGTAGCTCTTTTTTCCAAATGATTCATCTTTCCGATTTTCGAGGATATAATGAAAGGGAGTTTTCCTTTACAGAAATAAATAAAAGGAGGATTCAATTGTATGGAAGACGTAGGACAACAAGCAATCGTGGGCATTGTGATTCACCTATTTTTCATCGCGGTTACATGGTGGGCACTGCTTGCTGTAAATATTGATCCACTCATTAAAAAAGGGAAAATCGTTCAAGCAAGGCTGCTGATGATGCTCATTACTATTGCCATCGCATCTGCGGTCAGCAATTTCTTCCTTGATTACTTAAATTTCTCCAGACAAATTCCTTATATGTTCTAACATAAAAGGTTTGGTCACGGCCTTCTGCGGGAACGTAAAAAGAAGGGTCAAAAGGCGCGCCTTTTGTTGACTTTTCCACGTATGCATTGACCTCCTTGCGGCAACACTTGTAGCAAGGGGGAATGACAGGTGAGAAAGTATTTGAAAGGTTGGCCATTATTTGCGTTTATTCTTTTTTTTGTTCTGATGATTCAAGGTGTTCGTGCGGAAGAATCTTCTCCGCTCGCTCAAATAGCAGAAGGTTTGAAAAACCAGCAAATCGAAGTCGATGGATGGACCCTTCATGCCAAAACAAATGTAGATATTTCATCCGAACAATTTTCAAAAAAAGTGAAACGTTTGAAAGACGAACTACGACAGTATGAGTGGACCGAAAAAAAAGAACAACATGTCACCAAAGTCACAGGAATTTACAAAGATGAAAAAAATGATACAGAATCGAAAATTTTACTCGTGAAGACCGACACAAAATCAAATCAAAAGTCGTATTTATTATATGAGCAAAAAGGTGCTCGCCCACTGAATACCTGGGAGCATACATATGATCAGTTCGTACGTCATGCAAAAAGCATATTACAAGAGAAAATTGTAATTTTTACTTGTCTCGATGGTCATGTAAATGGTATGATGGATGTTGTTTTGCAAAAAAAAGCTGAAAAGTTAGCAAATGAATTTCAAGCAAAACCAGTTGAGTATCTCGTTGAGTCTAATTTTGTGTCGCTTTCCGCTTACACAGAGAAGTGGGAACAGTTCATTATGACTTCAAATGATAAAATGAATGTTCAAATTGCCATCAGAAGTTCGGAAATGAACGAAAATCATACGATTACGGTTGGCACACCAATCGTAACGACTGAATATTAATATAGAGAATTTGGGACGCGGAGGGGAAGACCTTGGAAAAAATCATCGTCCGCGGCGGTCAAAAGTTAAACGGCACAGTTAAAGTAGAAGGCGCAAAAAATGCCGTTTTACCAGTTATCGCTGCATCTTTGTTAGCAAGTACAGAAAAAAGCGTAATTTGTGATGTACCTACGCTCTCCGATGTATATACAATCAATGAAGTGTTACGTCATTTAGGAGCAGAAGTACATTTTGAAAATAACGAAGTATCAGTTGATGCATCTCATGCACTAGAAACTGAGGCTCCGTTTGAGTATGTCCGTAAAATGCGAGCATCCGTGCTTGTCATGGGACCACTTTTAGCAAGAACAGGTCATGCAAGAGTTGCATTACCTGGAGGCTGTGCAATTGGTTCAAGACCAATTGATCAGCATTTAAAAGGCTTTGAAGCAATGGGAGCTAAAATTCAAGTAGGTAATGGTTTCATCGAGGCTGAAGTAAAAGGCCGTTTAAAAGGTGCAAAAATCTATTTGGATTTCCCAAGTGTAGGGGCAACTGAAAACATCATCATGGCAGCAGCATTAGCGGAAGGAACAACAATTTTAGAAAACGTAGCAAAAGAACCTGAAATTGTTGATTTAGCAAACTACATCAATGCCATGGGCGGTAAGGTTCGCGGTGCTGGTACTGGTACAATCAAAATCGAAGGTGTGGAAACACTTCACGGTGCAAAACACAACATCATCCCTGACAGAATTGAAGCAGGTACTTTCATGGTGGCAGCAGCCATTACAGAAGGAAATGTTCTTGTAAAAGGCGCAGTGCCAGAGCACATGACATCACTTGTTGCCAAAATGGAAGAAATGGGTATTCAGATCATTGAAGAAGAAGAAGGTTTAAGAGTCATTGGACCATCTGAGCTCAAGCCAATCGATCTAAAAACAATGCCGCATCCTGGGTTCCCAACGGATATGCAATCTCAGATGATGGCGCTATTGCTTCGTGCGAACGGAACAAGCATGATCACAGAAACAGTGTTTGAAAACCGCTTTATGCATGCTGAAGAATTCCGCCGCATGAATGGCGATATTAAAATTGAGGGTCGCTCTGTCATTATCAATGGGCCGGTTCAACTTCAAGGTGCTGAAGTGGCAGCGACTGATTTAAGAGCAGGAGCAGCACTTGTACTTGCTGGATTAGTGGCAGAAGGTCATACACGTGTCACAGAGTTGAAGCATATTGACCGTGGTTATGTGAACTTCCACCAAAAGCTTGCAGCAATCGGTGCAGATATTGAAAGAGTAAACGATGAATCAGCAGATGTGACACAAGAACAAGTTGTATCAGATCTGAACGCGTAATCATAAAGAAATCAGTGTGTCCATTGGGCATGCTGATTTTTTTTTTTAGATTCATAGAATGCCTTATTTCACGAAGCTTATCATTAGTGTATCCAACCATCTTAAATTTTATTCATACAGACGAACAGTAAAATCCAATTGAAGAACAGCCTCATACCTTCATAAAAGACTTGTCCACTAAAAGAAAGAAGCTGTCATATTAGCTTGTCCCTGCCCATAGGATAAAAGAGATTCAATGACAAATGGGGGCAGCCAAATATGAAACCAATGATATGGACAATCGCAGGAATATGCATCATCATTTTAATGATTCCAACATTACTTGTGTTGCCGACATTCCAAGGGAAGCCGGCGGCCAGCCAGCACGTAGCAGCGGAACCATCAGTTAAAAAAGAAGTGAAGGGTTCAGTCAAATTGAAGCAATCACCCGTCGCTATCCCCGTCTATCGCTCTGCTCATCAGCAGGTAGAAAACATCCCCTTAGAAGAGTATGTGATCGGTGTCGTAGCATCTGAAATGCCAGCTGATTTTGAAATGGAAGCACTCAAGGCACAGGCGCTCGCAGCAAGAACGTATATCGTCAGACAAATGATCAGTGATAAGACCGTCAAATCACCTAAGGGCTCGCTTGTAGATGATACCCAAATGTTCCAGGTGTACAAAAACAAACAGGAACTCAAGAAAATTTGGGGGAAAGCGTACAATTGGAAATTAAAAAAAGTCACGGAAGCTGTTGCCAGCACACAAGGAAAAGTGCTGACTTATGACGAGAAACCAATTGATGCTTCATTCTTTTCAACAAGTAACGGAAAAACGGAAAATGCCGAAGCCTATTGGAAAAACGAAATCCCTTATTTGAAAAGTGTCTCAAGTAAATGGGACGAAAAATCGCCAAAATTTCAAAACAAGAAAACCATCTCGGTAAGTGAATTTCAGCAAAAATTAGGTGTGACGCTCACTCAGCAGGCTCAGGTCGGACAGATAGTAGAACGGACACCAGGAAACCAAGTAGCGAAAGCCGTGATCAACGGTAAAACACTGTCAGGACGAGACATTCGAGAATCACTAGGCCTTCATTCAGCGGACTTCACATGGGAACGCCAGGGCCAGCAGATTGTCATTACAACAAAAGGATATGGTCATGGTGTAGGCATGAGTCAATATGGTGCGCATTATATGGCGCAGGCTGGAAAAAAAGTAGATGCCATCGTGAAACATTATTATAAAGGAATTCAAATCGAATCAGCCGATCGTTTTCTCAACACGTATATGGCTAAAAAATAAAGCAAAGGTGCCTCAGAAATGGGGCATTTTTTTGTGTGGTCAAAGAGGTTTGAACAGAATGTGACAAATTGCGACTTAAGACGCACCGAAGGAAAACTTAAACATTTATGTCCCGATAAGAACTGATGGCCGATACAAAGCCCCTCAAAAGGAGGAGAAATCGAGAGGATAAAGGGTCTGTTAGGTGAAAATATCTAGACATCTGACAGAATTTTAGTGATTTTGATGAAAGAGAAAAAGGGACCGAGTCCTATACCATTCCAAGACAGAATATTTTACGATTAAGATGTTTCAATTAAATACATAAGGAGGAAGGAAAATTATGTTGAAAAAAGTATTCTCACTCGTAACCTTAGCTGTATTGACATTATCTATGTCAATCTCTTCACCAGTATTTGCAGAAGCATCTACAGTCAAAAAACATAATAAAGATGTAAGAGTCACAATCTTGCTTGATGCAAGTGGAAGCATGGCAAGAAAAGTTGAGGGAGAGCGCAAATTTGATCTCGCCAAACAAGAGGTATTTAAATTTGCTCAATCACTTCCAAAAGACGCTAAAATTCGTATGAGCTTGTTTGGTTCTGAAGGAAACAACAAAAATTCAGGTAAAGCTCAATCATGTGAAGTCATTAGAGGCGTTTACGGCGTACAGCCTTATGAAAAAGACAGCTTTGAAAATTCTTTAAACGGACTTGGACCAAATGGCTGGACACCAATTGCACGTGCACTTGAAAATGCAAAGCAAGCGGATGAGCAGCTTACTGAAGGAACAAAGCATATTGTGTACTTAATCACTGATGGTGAAGAAACTTGTGGCGGAGATCCAGTAAAAGTAGCAAAAGAATTGCATAACTCAAAAGGATCAACTGTTGTAAATGTGATCGGGTTAGACTTTAACGATGGCTATGAAGGTCAATTGAAGCAAGTAGCCAAAGCTGGTAAAGGCCATTACTACCAAGCAAGCACTGGTAAAGAAATGGGTTCTATCTTATCAGCAGAATCATTAAAACTACACGAATAACTTGCTGAACAAAAGGGAAACGATTGATTCATGCTTTCGTTTCTCTTTTTCTGTACAAAAGTAAAAAATGGAGGTTTTTATTGATGAAAAGAAATATCATATTAACCATTTTGGCTAGTCTTGTCCTGCTTCTTTCTTCACCAGCTCATGCTGTAACAAAACAAGAGCCGCCTGCTCATGTGGTGATATTACTCGATTTAAGCGGTAGCATGGCACAATCAGTTGAAGGTGAAAAGAAAATCGATATCGCCAAACGGTCTATTCAAAGCTTTGCGGGCATTTTATCAGAAGATACACAAGTTCTACTTCGTGTGTTTGGTCATGAAGGAACCAATAAAAATGCAGGGAAAGCCGTTTCTTGTTCAAGTTCTGAAGCTGTTTACGGATTTGGATCATATGAGCCATCAACATTTCAGCAAGCACTAAATGTGTATAAGCCAACCGGCTGGACACCACTTGCAAAAGCATTAACTGATACGAAACAAGATTTTGAAGATCACCAGGCTGAAGGGAAAAATATTGTTTATGTTGTCAGTGATGGTGAAGAAACTTGTGGTGGAAGCCCTTCACAAGCAGCAAAGGAATTACATGAAGAAGGAATAGATACAATCGTCAATATCATTGGGTTCGACGTAAATGAAAAAGAAGCAAAAAGTTTAAAATCTGTTGCAAAAGCGGGTGGAGGACATTATCAACCGGCTGCAAATGCCGAAGAATTGAACCGCATTCTTCAACAAGAAGCGAGCGCTTTTGGTCAGTAGAGAGTGAATGGCAGCTGGGGAAACAACCCCAGCTGTTTTTAAGTTGACGATTAATTCAAAGTCGTTTCTAATTCATCAATTCGTTTCTCCACGTAATGCTGATCCTTTCTTGCATGGAAAGTTTCGGCTTTTTCTAATATGGCAGCCGTATTATACTCGGGAATCTGTGAGTAACTCTCATACACACCTTTAGGAATTAAAACGTTCCCTTCTGGCCAATAAACTGCGATATTGCCACGTCTCAACTCTCCAAATTGAGCCACTCCTTGATAGGATCCATATTGATTAAAGAGAACAACTGGATCACCTTCTTGGACATAAAGCTCTTTTGCATCTTCTTCATTCATTAGGATAGAATGACGTTTTCCACCATTAAAGGCATCCTTTTCACTGTAGATCATGGAGTTGAATTGCTTTCCTCTTCTTGTCGTGATATTGAAATGTCCTTCAGTTTTTCGATATTGAGGCAGCTGAGCAGGAAGCAGATGCCCCTTTCCGTCTGACGTTGGACATACGCCATCTTCACAAAGCCAAGCGCCTCCCCATTGAAACACGTCTCCCTTATGCCGTAAATGCTGGATGCCATCATAGTTTCGATTGGCGATCGCTATCTCACGACGAATGTCTTCAGCTGTTTCAAAATGAATCAGCTCGGCATCATCTGGGCGGACCCTTTTCGCAAGATCAACATAAATGTCCCATTCTGCTCTGGCTTCCTCAATACGAGGTCCTTCAATTTCTGGACTGAAATATACCATGCGTTCTGTACTGGTTGATGTGCCGCCGCCTGGTTGTTCATATCTTGTCATAGCAGGCAGCACAATTACCGCCTCTTCAGCGTCTACCAGCGTAGAGGTATTCAAAATAATATCTTGGTGGACACGGAGTTCTAGTTCAGATAATGCTTTTTCAATCGCTTCTGGGTTTGGCATCGTTTCTAAAAAGTTTCCACCACTCGTAAACAGCATTTTGAGTTTTTGTGGATGATCTTTTGGGAGAGCCATCTTTTCAAAGGATTGCCCAATGGTGTCACCATGCCATTTAGGAATGTCAAATCCCCATATTTGTTCGATTCTTTCAATATTCTCTTCATCAAAATCACTACCCGGCAAAACGAATGGATCAGCGCCCATTTCACCGGAACCTTGGACACCGCTATGCCCCCGAATTGGCATGACACCACAATGTTTTCTGCCAATGAATCCTCGCAGCATGGCAAGGTTGGCAACCTGTGATATATTATCAGTTGCAAAGCGGTGCTGAGTAAGGCCCATACTCCAAATAAATACACCTGAATTAGCATTGGCAAGCAGTGTTGCAAAATCCTTCATTCTTTCTTTTGATAAACCTGATGATGCTTCTAGGTCCTCCCACTTCAACTGTGCGACATGCTGCTTTAAATCCTGTATGCCTGTTGTATGGTTTTGAATAAATTCGTGATCAAGAGCTGAATGGGGAGCATGCTGCTCCATGTCAAACCAATGCTTGATGACGCCGTTCATAAACGCAATATCTCCGCCTATATTGACTTGGTAAAAATCATCCGCAATTTTTGTCCCGAATAAAGCACTCTCTGGAATAGAAGGAACCCAGTACTTTTCCATGGCAGGCTCTTTATACGGATTGATGACGATAATTTTTGTCCCTTTCTTTTTAGCAGCGTACATATATTTAGTGGAAACAGGCTGATTGTTTGCTGCGACAGATCCCCAAAAAATTAATACATCCGTTCCAATCCAATCACTGTAATTACAGCTGGAAGCACCGATGCCAAGGGACCGTTTAAGAGCGGTTTTACTTGGTGAATGGCAAATGCGAGAAGCATTATCAATATGATTCGTCCCTATAAATCGAGCTGCCTTTGCAGCGGTATAATAAACTTCATTTGTAATTCCTCTGGCAGTTAAATAGAAAGCAAGCTGCCGTTTATCAATTGATTGAATTTTAGCTGCGATTTGATCTAGTGCATTATCCCAAGAAATACGTGTAAAGGCATTGTCACCTTTTTTTCGGAGCAATGGATAAGGAATTCGCCCAAGCTTGCGAAGAGAGGTGCTGTCCATTTGCTTTAGCTGATGAATATCTTCAAACCATTTTGGATCAATAGCTGGCATTGTGTTAAGACGAAGTACATTTAGTCTTGTAGTGCATATATGGGGTCCTGTGAGCGTTTGATCATACAGTCCTGAGACTGCCAAGGGCACAGCCGTCACAAACGCCCTGCGTTAAAATACGGTACGCGTAAGGAAGGTTATCTTTGTTCTCCCATGCCACTTTCATCGTATCTCGAATGTGTTTCGGTTTCACTTTGCCAAGCCCCATTGGTGCAAAAGAGGCCCATAGCTTTGGTGAGGGTTTTTTATTGAGTTTAACAGGCCCCTTATGTTTAGTTTTCCCCATGAGATCATCACCCTCCTATTACTTTGTAAAGCGTTTTCATATCTAAAAATTACCTTTAGATTGTGATTCTGTCAAATTCAAATTAAGGTCGGGCTGAGACAGAGGAAGCAGTAGATAGGCTTGTTTTTCTCAGCTGCTGAATATCCTTCCGAATAAGAAGTGATATGATAAAAGCGATGAAAAATAAGCCAGAGAACACCATAAGACTCTGTGTGTAATTACCTGTTATATCTCGGATGAAGGATGAAAATAGGGGTCCTGCTAAACCCGCAGCGGCCCAAGCCGTCAGAATATAACCGTGTATGGCACCAAGCTGCTTTGTACCAAACAAATCCCCAATATAAGCTGGAATTGAAGCAAATCCTCCTCCATAGCACGTATAAATGATCGCCATGACGATTGAAAAGATGAGCGGTTCTTTTAAATAGGGGAGTAAAGGAAAAGCAATGAGCTGGATACTGAAAAAAATCGTGTACGTATTCGGTCTTCCTATATAATCTGAGAACGATGCCCAGCCAATTCGTCCTAACCCATTAAAAGCACCTAAAATGCCCACAAGAGTAGCTGCAGCACCTGCAGTGAACCCAACACTTTCTTGAGCAAGAGGTGACGCTACTGAAATAATAGCAATTCCGCATGTGATATTAATAAAAAGCATAAGCCACAAATAATAAAAACGTCTTGTCTTGATCGCTTCATTTGCAGTAAGCTGTGATAAATCTTGAGGAATTTTTCCTTGCTTTGTTTTGAATGCATCAAATTGCTTGACGTCATCAGGTGTTGGTGGTGATAAATAAAGAGATGAGATCACCATGATGATAAAATAGGAGATTCCAAGAATATAAAAAGTATTTGCGATATTCACTTTTTCAATGAGAAATTGAATAATTGGGCTGCAAATAAGAGAAGCAAATCCAAACCCCATAATGGCTAAGCCGGTTGCAAGCCCTCTTCGATCCGGAAACCATTTGACTAGAGTTGATACAGGTGCAATATAGCCTACTCCTAAACCTATTCCAGCAAGTACACCATAAAATAAATAGAGGAGGGGCAGTGAGGACATGTGGACAGCGAATCCTGATCCAGTCATTCCGATGCCGAAGAAAATAGCTGAGAAGAGCCCCGATGCCTTTGGACCATACCTTTCAACGAAATGTCCCATGAAAGCAGCAGATAAACCTAAAAATAAAATAGCAATACTGAAGGTGAGACTTATTTCTGTTAATGACCACTGAAAGGCTTCATGTAAAGGATTCGTAAAAACACTCCAAGCATAAACAGACCCAATAGATAAATGAATTCCTACAGCACTTGTTGCAATGAGCCAGCGATTTTTCGATTTGTTCATTTTGTTCCCCCCATATAAAGCAATCAAGAAGTTTGATAAGATAGAAATATGTTACATTTTCATGACTTTTTAAAATAATATCACAATTTGATTGGATCATATAACTAAATTTGCATTGAAAGGAAGATCATATAATGAATCCTTCTGTTAAAAAGAAACGAGTCATACACCAATACCGTGAAGGCCAGTTTACATGCAAATCTGATGAAATTGTAGAAGAATTTCCTTTAACTGTGATGGTGAATGGAGAAGAATTTGTGACACTTGTTTGTTCACCAGAGCACTTGAAAGAATTGGTTATCGGCTTTTTGGCTTCAGAAGGGGTCATTCGATTTGAAAATGAGATTAAAAGGTTTACAATAGATGAAAGTATGGGTTTTGCCTATGTTGATTTAGTTCACTCAAGTGGATTTGATTCATCAGATTTTACAAAACGAGTGATTGGTTCATGCTGCGGGAAAGGAAGACACTTTTATTTTCTTCAAGATGTGAAGACGGCAAAAACAGCCATTGATCGAATTAGTATTTCTGCTGAAACCTGTATGCATCTCATGAAATGTTTGCAAGAAGAAAGTCAATTATTTCAACATACTGGCGGAGTGCATAATGCTGGACTGTGTGACACAGAGAAGCTATTCATCACTAGAACTGATATAGGAAGACATAATGCTTTAGATAAAATTTATGGATATTGTTTACTCCAGCGAATCCCACTTAGAGATAAAATTCTTGTGTTTAGCGGCCGGATATCGTCAGAAGTTCTATTGAAGGCAGCAAAACTAGGAGTCTCTATCGTCATTTCAAAATCAGCACCTACTGAGCTAGCGCTTCAAATGGCAGAAGAATTAAATATTACGACAGTTGGATTCGTCAGAGGGAAATCCTTTAATATTTACACTCATCCTCAGCGTATTACAGAATAGGAGGCAAAGTATGGACAGTATTTTAGATAAAAGACATCGACCATTGCGCGATTTAAGAATATCAGTAACTGATCGCTGTAACTTTAGATGTACGTACTGTATGCCTGCTGAAATTTTTGGACCAGATTATCCTTTCTTGAAAAAAGAAGAACTGCTTAGTTTCGAAGAAATTGAACGACTTGCTACCCTTTTTGTAAAGAATCTAGGTGTGGTAAAAATACGCATCACGGGCGGGGAACCTTTAATGCGGAAGGATCTGCCTGTCTTAATAGAAAAGCTCGCAAAAATTCCAGGGATTGAAGACATTGCGATGACAACCAATGGAACGATTTTACCTTTATATGCTGATCAGTTAAAGAGAGCTGGTCTTAATAGAGTCACCATTAGTTTAGATTCATTAAATCCCGATCGTTATAAGCAAATGAACGGAAGGCACATTTCTATCCAAAAAGTGTTTGATGGCATTGAGGCGGCAAAAAAGGCTGGACTTGCTATCAAGATTAATATGGTTGTTCAAAAAGGTGTGAATGATCAGGATGTCCTACCAATGGCGGCTTACTTTAGAAAAGAAGGACACGTTCTCAGGTTTATCGAGTTTATGGATGTCGGTAATACGAATAAATGGAATCTAGAACATGTCATGACAAAGAATGAAATAATTGAATTAATTAATTCAACATATCCTATCAAACCAGAACCTCCTCAATATACAGGTGAAGTAGCCAACCGATTTTTTTACAAAGATGGTTCAGGAGAGATAGGCATTATTTCTTCCGTTTCAGATGCTTTTTGCGGAACATGTAACAGAGCAAGGCTATCTGCACGCGGGGAATTGTTTACATGTCTGTTTGCATCATCGGGTTTTGATCTGAAACGGATGATTCGTACGACAAAAGATAATGAAGAGTTAGCAAACTTGTTAAAGGAACTATGGTCGAATAGACTTGATCAATATTCAGCTGAGAGAGAGCAGAAAAAAGATCAGAAAAAGGTTGAAATGTCATACATCGGTGGATAATGACAACAAAGTATCATGATCAGGTATTTTTGAAAAGAAGGAAAAATGGCGTAATCATTGTTGAAAATCCTTTTTTGCGAACAGGTTATTTTATCTTATGAACTCATTCATTATAAAAAACCAGCAGAGATTCTGCTGGTTTTTAAATGCCTATTTTGAACTTCAAAAAGCATGAGATAAGACTTGAAAATAGATTTTTCATCGTTTTGTGCCGCTTTACTTTTCCGAGTGCTGTGATAAGATCAAATCATTCTTTACCAGCTCGATTTTTTCACCCCAGGGATATGACCCTTATAGGCAAGCTCACGAAAAGCAATCCTAGACATTTTGAATTTCCTTAAGTAACCTCTTGGACGGCCGGTTAATTCACAACGGTTTTTTAAGCGGGTAGGGGAAGAGTCTCTAGGTAATTTCCGTAAAGCTTCATAGTCACCTTTTTCTTTTAACTCTTTCCTTAATTCTGCATACTTCAATACAAGCTGCTGCCGTTTTTTTTCTTTAGCAATCTTAGATTTCTTTGCCAATTAAAACCCTCCTGGCCTAATTTTGTATTTTCCATTGAAAGGGGTCCTCAAATGTAGTCCAATCTTGATCAAATTCCTCAGGTGTGAGCAAGCATTGATCAAGAGTGCGAATAATTTCTGCTTTAGGCAAATCCACACCGATAAACACAAGTTTTGTATGACGATCACCAAACTCTGCGTCCCACTCATCTAGAAGCTCTGGTTCCTGATTTAATATCCGTGTTTTTTCTTGCTCAGGCAAAGCAGCAATCCAGTATGCAATTGGTTCAATCGCAACAGATTTCCCAGCTTGTGAAATTAAAATTGTTAAATCATGATGTGTGGCAAGCCAAGTAAAACCTTTCGCACGAACGATCTGCTCAGGCATTTGATCTAACCAATTATTCAGCCTGCCTGTATGAAAAGGGAGTCTTCTTTCGTAAACAAAGGATGAAATTTGGTATTCTTCTGTTTCCGGCGTATGCTGAGCATGTTCTGCGTTAATCTCTTTGATCCATCCAGCAGAAGCACTTGATTTTTCAAAGTCGAATAAACCAGTATTCAAAATGTCATCTGGCTGTACTTTACCTTGTGAGGTTCTGATGATAGATGCTTCTGGTTGTAGTTTGTTCAGCACATGCTCAAGTCGATCTAACTCTGAGGATGATACTAGATCACATTTATTGATAATGAGCACGTCACAAAATTCAATTTGATCAATGAGTAAATCTGAAATTTCTCGTTCGTCGTCATCGGAAACCGCTTCTTTACGATCTAATAAACTCTCTCCTGACTGGAAATCAGTCCAGAAGCGATTTGCATCTACTACTGTGACCATCGTATCTAGACGGCAAAAGCGGGTCAAATCTATGCCCATTTCTTCATCAATATAAGAAAACGTTTGAGCGACGGGAATTGGTTCACTAATTCCAGTTGATTCAATGACAATATAATCGATATTACCTGCCTTACAAAGGCGTTCTACTTCAATTAACAAGTCTTCTCTCAAAGTGCAGCAAATACAACCGTTAGATAATTCAACTAGTTTCTCATCTGATCGAGAAAGCTCACCGCCTTGTTTGACTAGTTCTGCATCAATATTAATTTCGCTCATGTCATTGACGATCACAGCCACTTTTAATCCTTTGCGATTTTGAAGAACATGATTTAATATCGTTGTTTTTCCTGCTCCTAAAAAGCCACTTAATACTGTAACAGGTATACGCTTATTCATTTGTTTTTGTCCTTTTGAAAACGATCATTTTGTTTTCCGCCTCACTTAAAAAGTAATCATTACGATTTATAGTCTAAAAAATTTATTTTGTTTCTCTATGAAGGGTATATTTCTTTAATCGAGGAGAATATTTTTTTAACTCCAATCGGTCGGGATTCGTTCTTTTATTTTTTGTTGTGATGTAGTTTCTGTCACCTGTTTCAGTACAGGCTAACGTAATTTTCACGCGCATAAGTAATAGGATCCTCCTTTAATTCGTAATGGTTACGATTTGTATTTTAAAATGAACAAGACTGAATGTCAAGCATAGGGGGATAATCCAAGCCAAATGATAAAAACAAAAGGGGTATCGAACGACCATTGATACCCCACCCCATTAATAAAAGTCACCGAGTTCTTGTTCGTAATCACCTTCATACTGCTGGACATCATAAGGAATTTCTTGGAGGAAGGCTAACCCGCCTAGTATAAGCATCAAAACAATAGCAATGAATGAAAGAATAACTGCGGCAATACTTGAAATGGCAAACAGTGTCTGCATTTTCATCATCTTAGCGTATTGTTCTAATAATTCTTCGTAAGAAGTATCAGGAGCCTGAATCAATTGTTCAGCTGCTTTTACAGATTTTTGTACATGGATTCCCATCATAATGAGGAAGACGCCAAGGGCTGCAGGAAGAACAAGCCAAAAACCAATAAGAATAGCCAGACCGCCTGAAATATAGAGAAAGATACTACCAACCTTTCCCCACTTTACGATTGAATGAAGAGATTGAATGATTTTCTCAGTTTGTTGCATTGGTGTTCACTCCTTTATGTATTCACTCTTTATCATACTTGAGTAAGTAGTGCTTTAGGAAGAGTGAATGTTGATTAATGAAAATGTTTCTATCTTCACTTCACTATTTATGGATAAATAAATTATTTTCAAATAAGAAAAAAGTAACATTTACTATTAAAATTATCGACAAATTATGTCATAAATAAGATTGATAGTAAAAAATAATTAGTAAATTTATCAAAATATGTTGTTGGTTGTCTTTTAATTGGTTATTATTGTGTTGTATTACCATAAAAATTGGAAGGTGGAATTCATATGTTAGATCGTTTCTTAAACAAAATGACCAATGTTCAACCTGCAGCTGCAAGATGTATTTTGCAAAAATTAGTCACTTCATGCAAATCAGCACCGACTTGTTTCCTTCAAGGTGTTGGAACTTTCCGTTACTACGTGGATCGTGACACAGGTGAGATTTGTACTAGTCAAGAACGCGTTAGATGTGGCTGCTAAATTTAAGGATCTTATTTAATAGGATGTGAACGCATGAGCATATCTTCAATTTCGTTCTTAACAAATGCTATGCAGACGTCAAATAGGCGTCAAGCGGGTCAATCATCAAATTCTTTTTTAACCCAAGCGGCTCAAATTGTTCAAGGTGACCATTCTCCAGAAGAGAGAAAGGCATTATTTCAACAACTTACTTTAGTTCAGCAAGGTAAAGATTTGGAACTTCATGTTTCTAAATTAAAGGAACTAGAGAAAGAGGCTCAAAAAGAGACGTCTTCTTCGTCTGTTACTGTGAATCAGCATGGTGACCAAGTAGACATTTCAAATGAGGCACGGAGTGAGTTTGAACAAGCCGAGGAACAGGCTTCAGATGAAGCAAGTGAAGCTGCTGCAGGGGAAAAAGATCTAGATATTCACTCAGATCCACAATAAAAAAATGAGGCATGTGTTTGATATTCTTCACATGCCTCATTTATCTTTATTTTGCAGATATCCTTGAATAAAGACCATCCGGAAAAGGTGCTGCATATGAGATGATTTCATCTTCTTCTACCATGATGTAATACGGAAATTCTTCAATTTGGAATGTGTCTATCATTTGTTCGTCCACTGGGATAATTCGCATGTTGGTTTTATTATCACGATATAATTCTTGATCCTCTTTTTGCCCATTCTTTAGCAAAATACTAAATGAAATGTCTAATTTACGCTGCTTTTTCGTTTCTAGGAATTGTTCAAGTGATGGAATGCAATGCGGACATGATGTATCAGTGAAAATAAGCAGCTGCTGCTTACTGTTGGTTTGCAGTAAATCATTCACTGGAATAGGTGATGGTTTATCAAGCAGCGGATGCACTAGTTTTTGTCCAACATGCTGTATCGGTAAAATGATCAGTTCCATTTGTTGTTTTAAATAGATGATGACTCCGATCGTTAATAATAGGCTGCAAAGAATAAGAGTAAGCTGTAAAAGTAAGATTGAATTCATCGTATATCGTCCTCTCAGAGTGAAGTTACGCAAAGCTATCATAATACAAATATCAAAAATATGTCAATTATACTAAATGGTGTAAGGTGGAGCGTTTGATGAGTACAGTGAACCATTGTCTATATGCAATCTCCTATACTTGGAAAAGAAGTCGATCTTATCTTCTTCTGACCTTATTGATCCAAGTAATCGTTGGTTTTATGCCTTTGGCTAGTGTCTGGATTATTCAAACTTTGATTAATGAAATTATTTTATTCATGACGTCTTCAGGAGACATTCAAAAGGTTTTGTGGTTATTTGGACTGCAAATGGTCATCGTGGTTTTAGGATATGGGCTTCAATTCGTTCTTCAGCTTAGCCAGCAGAAAGCGACAAATTTGATTGGTCTGCATTTGAAGGGTGAATTGCTTCAAAAGGCGATCAGGCTGCCGTTTATTACATTTGAACACCCGTCTTTTTACAATGAAAGTCAACGTGTGATGAACAGTCATCAGCATGTTCTGAGTATGGTTAGAAGTATCTTTACAATCATGAGCGCATTGATTACTGTTGTATCACTTCTTATCTATATGATCGGTATCCATTGGGGCTTGGCGGTCATTCTGATCGTGTTTACCCTGCCTGTCTTGTGGATTGAGCTTTTCTTTGGAGGAGCGCGTTATCAATTAAACCGCATGTTAACTGCCAATGACCGCAGAGAAATGTATGTGTCCGATCTTGTCGCGCAACGAGATTCATTGAAGGAGATCCGTTTATATGGAATCGGGGATTATCTTCTTCAGAAATGGAAAGGTCATTATGTAAAAAGTGCAGATGAAAAATATAAACTGCTTAAGCGGCAAGTTCGCTGGGAGATGGCGGGCGGATTGCTTATGACATTTTCCTATGTATGCTGCGGTCTTTTTATTGTCTTTCTTATTTTTCAAAAAAAATTAGCTGCTGGGACATTTGTCGCTGTGCTGCAAGCGGTGCAAAACATCCAAAGTGGTTTTCAGGACTTAACAAGAGAATGTTCTAGTTTATATGAAACAAGTCTTTATATTGATGAAATGAGAGCTTTTCAAAAGAGAAAAGAAGAAATTCATGAGCAGGTAGAAGAGGGGGCATCGCTTCGGAAGATCGAGTCTATTCAGTCCATTACACTTGAAAATCTCTCATTTACTTATCCGAATATGAAAACACCTGCCATTGAGCATATACATTTTCATATCAATAAAGGTGAACGTATTGCATTGGTGGGGGATAACGGATCAGGTAAAACCACCTTGATCAAATGTTTGACCGGTTTATATGATCCAGATCAGCCGAATATGCAAAAAGTCAACGGTGAGTCTATTTCTACCATTCATAAAAAGTCATACCATGCGAGAATGGCTGTTCTTTTTCAAGATTTTATGAAGTACGAGTTCACTGTGAAAGAAAACATCGGGTTTGGCCGTATTGATCATATGGACGAGGAAGAGCGGATGATCTCAGCTGCACGGCAAGCAGGCATAGAGAAAAGAATTCATCAAATGGAAGAAATGTATGATGCGCAGCTTGGCCGATTTTTTGAAGAAGGCCATGAACTGTCTGGCGGACAATGGCAAAAGCTCGCGATGGCTAGAACCTTCTTTAGAGAGAGTGATTTTATCATTTTAGATGAACCGACTTCTGCTCTTGATCCACTCTCGGAAATTTCACTCATTCGAAAGCTATTCGATCACACGCAGGATCAGGGTGTCTTGTTTATCACACATCGAATGGGAGCGGCCCGTTTAGCAGACCGTATAATCGTAATGAAAGATGGTGCTTTCGTTGAAGAGGGGAACCATAATGAACTGATGGTGTTGAACGGAGAGTACAAAAGGCTTTACGAGGCACAATCTCAATTATTTCAACAAAAGGAGATGGCGTAAGGTGAGTGTCTTTTATTATATAGGTGTCTATTTACTAGGGATCATTTTTGCGGGTGCATGGTTTGATAAAGTGAAAAAACAGACGGCACATATGCAGCAGATGGATGCTTATCGGCTGTTGCCTCCTTCTTTCACGGCACCCATGTTTTATTTGTTTTTAACTGCTGAATTGGTTTGTACTGGTTATTTGTTCATATGGCACATGACTCTTGTACCTGCGATTGGTCTTACAGCACTTTTATGTATTTATACTGGAGCGGTGACCTTCAATTTATTGAGAGGACATCGTGATATTTCTTGCGGCTGTGGTGGACTGCTTGATAATGAACGCCTTCACTGGGGAATTGTGATTCGCAATGTGTCGATGCTGGCTCTTGTGATCGGATTGTTTTATGTGCATTCCTATGCAGAAACCATTCCATGGCAATATAACATCATTTGTTTTCTCATTGCCGTGGCTGTCTCTTTCATAATAGCGGTGAGTCAAGAAGTCTTAATGTTTAAAAGAAAATGGATCAATCAATTTGAATTATTTATAGAAGGAGACGATGTGAAATGACAGATATTCTATTGATTATTGTGTTATTCATTGTCATTGCTCAGCTGGCTGTGATATTTTTGCTTGCTCGTTTTATTGGAAAATTTATGAATAAGATTAAAACCCTTGATGGAATTGAATTAAAGGAAGCGGATGTGGGGGATCCTGCACCGTTATTTCGAAGCTATTCCCATTTAGGGGAGAAGGTCATTTTGAAGGAATATTTTCAAAGAGGGAGTGCTGTGATGCTGTTATTTGTAAATTCTACTTGTATGACGTGCAAAAGTATTTTGGCAGATCTGCAGCAGCAAATCGCTGGCGATGATACTCAATTCATTATTATTAATGGAGATGAGCAGGCGGATGATACGCCGATCCTTGAATTGCTTCCGTCCCAAGCTGTGTATACGCGTTCTTCACAAATTATGGAGTTGTATGGGGTAACGGTTGTTCCACAAGCAATTCTCATTGATGAACAAGGTATCATTCTGCAAAGAAAATCTCTTCAAAATGCGAAACAGTTTGAACAGCTGTTACATGCGTCATAAAAAAGCGTCTCTTTGTCAGGGAGACGCTCGTTTTATAATTCTTTTCCTAGGATATCTAAATCGTATCTGCTGCCGTCCATTTCTGCGATGCGTGGCAGGTGGCCCCATGTCTCAAAGCCGTGCTTTTTAAATAGTCGAATGCTGGCTTCGTTGTGCCCGAAAATAAAGGCAAGTAACGTTCGGATGCCTAATGAAGGTGCTAACTCAATGGCTTCTTGTAAGAAAAGTGAGCCTAAGCCTTTTCCACGATAGTCTTGGTTCAAATAGATACTCATTTCAACGGTCCCGTTGTATGCAGGTCTACCGTAAAATGTTTCAAAGCTCAGCCAGCCGTAGATAATTCCATCCTCATCTGTTTTCACATAGAGAGGTCTTTTTTCGGAATGATTCAAAAACCATTGCCGGCGGTCCTCAACAGAAACTGGTTCTGTATCAGCGGTCACTTCTCTTGAAGCAATGGTTGAATTGTAGATATCAACGATCGCTTTGAGGTCATCTTCTGTTGCTATGCGGTTGAAAGTTTTCACAATTAAGTCCCCCATCTTTTTTTCATTTATCATACATATTATTGATGCGATTGCGCAAAATAAAAAGAAAAATGATTTCGTGTGTATATATTTTTTGAAAAGTGTTCAGAATGTTGCTGAGGTGATGAAAAATGAGAGAGGAAGAAAAGAAACGTACTTCCAAAATCACAAAAGTTCAGCAATTTTTCCGTAAGCGCTGGGTATTCCCTGCTATTTACTTGGTCAGCGCAGCGGTCGTGTTAACAGCCGTTCTTTGGTATCAAGCTGTATCAAAAGATGTGAAAGACCAACTATCTGATGGAAATCAAACAGGGCAAGAACAGCACGATGATGCTGTTGAAGTTGGAAAGCCAATTGAAAATGTCGCAATGCCGGTCCAGAATTCTGATAATGTTTCTGTCGTGAAAAAGTTCTATGAAGCAGATGCTGACCAAAAAGAAAAAGAAGCAGCACTTGTAAACTATAATAACACCTATACCTTGAGCAAAGGTATTGATCTTGCAGATAAAGATGGCAAAGTGTTTGATGTCACAGCTGCTCTTAGTGGAACAGTGGTTCAAGCGAAAAAAGATCCAGTTCTTGGTCATGTCGTTGAAATTGAACATGAAGATGGATTATCAACTGTCTATCAATCGTTGTCACAAGTGAGTGTCAAAGAAGGCGATGAAGTGAAGCAGAATGATGTCATTGGTGCTTCTGGTAAAAACCTATATGGCGCTGAAAGCGGCAACCATGTGCATTTTGAAATTCGTATGGAAGGTTTAGCGCTTAATCCGCTTAGCTTCATTGACAAGCCTGTTTCTACGATTGAAAAAGCAGCGCAAGAAGTGACGGAACAAGCAAAAGAACCTGCTCAGCCAAAGACTGAGGAAAAAACGAAGGAACCTGCTGCTGAAGATAAAGCCAAAGAGCCAGCTGGAGAAAAATCAGAAGAAAAGTCTGATGAGAAGGGGAAATCCTCTGATCAAGAAAAGTCTTCTGATTCCTCTAAAGACAGCAGTCAGTCAGAAGAAACTAAACAATCTTAATGTCTTACAAGGTCCTCTGTGTATATAAAAATATGCAGAGGTTTTTTTCTGCTTAAAAAGATCCTCCGCCACTCGGCGGAGGATGAACTATAGGGCGGCAGGTCCTTCTTCACCTGTCCGAATGTTGATTGTATTCGCTATCTCATATATAAAAATTTTCCCATCCCCTGGTTCGCCTGTACGAAGTACCTTTTGAGCTGTTTCAACGACCTGTTCGACAGGTACTTTGCTTAGGACGATTTCGATCTTTAATCGTTCGTACACGTTGCTTTCTCTTTTGACGCCGCGGTATAGCTCTGTATGTCCCTTTTGTAAGCCGCAGCCGTGTACATTTGAAAAGGTAATCGAGGTGACACCAATCTTTCCAAGCTCCACCTTTAATGTTTCAAAATTAGCTGGACGTGTGACAATCTCCACTTTATACATTTTGCTCATAGAGACACCCCTTTTTCTTAATCTTGATAAGCTTTTTCACCGTGCATGGTTAAATCAAGACCCACGGATTCTTCTTCTTCGGTTGCACGAATTTTGAAGAAGACATTGACCAACTTGATGATCACGTATGTCACAACGGCAACAAAAGCGTACGTGGCAACAATCGCGACCACTTGCTTCCAAAGTAAGCTGGGATCTCCGTAAAATAAGCCATTCGCTCCACCGTCATTGACAGAGGTTGTGGCGAAAAGTCCTGTTGCAATTCCTCCCCAAGTACCGCCAATTCCGTGAAGGCCGAATGCGTCTAGTGCGTCATCATAGCCAAATTTGGCTTTGAGTGAAAAGACGCCCCAGAAACAGACGATCCCGCCAATGAATCCTATTATAATAGAAGCAAACGGTGTAACAAAGCCTGCGGCAGGTGTAATGGCGACAAGACCTGCGATGGCTCCAGAGATCGCGCCGAGCATGGTTGGTTTTTTGTTGATCATCCACTCTACTAACAGCCAGCCGATGATTCCTGCAGCAGCGGCTGTATTGGTGTTAATAAAGGCAAACATGGCCACGCTGTCTAATGTAAGAGCACTCCCCACGTTAAAACCAAACCAGCCAAACCAGATGACAGCTCCGCCGAGAAGAGTGTAGATCAAGTTATGCGGAGAAGAGCTTGCTGCGTCTTTACGCTTCCCGAGCACAATCGCCACGACAAGACCCGCAACACCGGATGAGATGTGAACCACGTTTCCGCCTGCGAAGTCAAGCGCACCCATCTCGCCAATCCAACCGCCGCCCCATACCCAGTGTGCGACTGGAGCGTATACAAATGTGACCCAAAGGAGTGTAAATACAACGACTGCTGAGTAGCGAATCCGTTCAGCGAAGGCACCTGAGATGATGGCTGTTGTTAAGACGGCAAAGGTCATTTGGAACATCATGAACAATGAATGTGGAATGGTCTCGCTATAGGAACCGGGTTCAAAGCCTACGCCTTTCAGGCCAACCCAGTCTAATCCTCCGATCCATGCATTGCCTGGTGCAAAAGCTAAGGAATAACCGAATACGATCCATACGATTGAAACGATCGCTAGTGACGTTAAGCTGTGCATGGTTGTGCTTAAAACGTTTTTACTTCTCACGAGTCCTCCGTAGAATAAAGCTAAACCCGGTGTCATTAACCACACGAGTAGTGCGCAGAAGAACATAAATACTGTATCACCCATTTGCATGCTGCATTCCCCCGAATCATTCAGAATTATTGTTTTCTTAATTCTTCATTATAGAGAGAAAAGTCATATATAACATATACGTGTAAGTTTATCTAACATGGTTTTTTGGTTAAGTTCAATATAAATGGATGAAAAGTTCGTAAAAAATGAGCAAAAACGTCAGTTAAGCACTAAAAATGAAGGGCGTTTGACCTATAAAATGGAGCTGAGAAACAGTTTTGTACGTTTCTCCCTAGGAGAATCAAACAATTCCGAAGGGACGCCTTCTTCGACGATGCGGCCCTCGTGCATGTAGACGACACGATCAGCAACTTCTTTCGCAAAGCCCATTTCATGTGTGACAATGACCATGGTCATGCCTTCTTTTGCGAGGCTTTTCATCGTTTGCAGTACCTCGCCTACAAGCTCTGGATCTAGGGCAGACGTAGGTTCGTCAAATAACATGACATCAGGCTTCATAGCGAGAGATCTGGCGATGGCTACACGCTGTTTTTGACCGCCTGATAGTTTAGAAGGATATACGTTGGCTTTATCCGCAAGTCCGACTTTTTCTAACAAGGCGCTGGCTTCGGCGATGGCTTGCTCTTTCTTTGTTTTTTTCACCATAATAGGTGCTTCAATGATATTTTCAAGAACAGTTTTGTGCGGAAAAAGATTAAAATGCTGAAACACCATTCCTATTTTTTGTCTCATTCCGTTCAATTGATCGCGCTTTGGATGAACAGGGCTGCCATCGATGATGATATCTCCGTCATTTTTTATTTCTAAAAAGTTCATACAGCGGAGCAGGGTGCTTTTTCCAGAACCGCTTGCGCCAATTAAGACGACTACATCATTTTCATAAACGGTGAGATCGATATCTTTTAAAACATGAAGCTCTCCAAAGTATTTATTGAGTTTTTCAACACGAATGACTTCCTTTGATTCTGTCATACTACTCCTCCTATTGGTCACTGGCTGATAATTTCTTCTCAAAGGTTTGGACAGCGAATGTTAACAGCAGGACAAGAACTAAGTAATAGACGGCTACAACAAGTAAATACGTCATATTATCAAAGCTGTTGGAGCCTTGCGTGGTGGCGATGTTAAATAGTTCATTCACACTAATAAAGGCGGCGAGTGATGAATCTTTTAAGCCGATAATGAACTGGTTGCCAAGAGGGGGTAGGGCGCGCCGCATCGCTTGTGGGAGAATGATGCGCCTCATGGTTAAAAAAACGACCCATGCCAAGAGAGCGTCCTGCCTCTTTTTGACCTTGATCGATGGATTGGATGGCGCCTCTAAATATTTCAGCTATATAGGCGCCATTATGAAAGGCGAGCGCAATGGATGCAGCCCAGAAGTCGGGTATATTCAATTCTGTGAGACCGAAATATAGGATGAAAATTTGAACAACAAGTGGTGTTCCGCGTACAAGAAAGATATAAGCATTGGCGATATAACCGAAAACGGCTATGCGGGATATTTTCAATAAAGCAAAGAAAAGCCCGATGAACATACCGATGAAGATGCTAATCACCGTGAGCTGTAAGGTGATCAGCATTCCTTCTAAGAAAATGCCTCTAGAATCAATGAGTGTCTGAAAAAAGTGTGCTAAGGTAGGCAAAACAATCATCTCCATTTGAAGAAAGTGCGCCTATAAAAAGGCGCACAATCGTGGTTTTAATCTTGTTTGACCGTGATGTCTTCATCAAAGTACTTTTCGCTAATTTGTTTTAATGTTCCGTCTTTTTTTAATGCATCAATCGCATCGTTGATCTCTTCTATGAGCTGTTCATTTTCTTTTGATACAGCAATTGCCTGCTCGCTTTGTCCGAGTCTTTCCTGCGCTTCGATTTTCAATTTTTTCTTCATCGCTTCTGCACCTGTGGCGAAATCTGTCACGACTGCATCGTGTTTTCCGTTGGCTAGTGCTTCTAAGGCGACGACATCACTATCGTAATATTTTGGTTCTTGCCCGCTATGTTCCTTTGCAATATCAGCGTAGGACGATCCTTTTGATACAGCAATTTCTTTGTTTTTTAAGTCATCAGCATGTTGAATGTCTGCTCCAGGTCTTGTGAAAATTTGCGGACCAGAGTAGTAATAGGGCTTAGAAAAAAGGACGTGTTTTTTTCGTTCCTCATTGATGGTATGACTGGCAACTGCCGCATCAAATTTACCTGCTTTCACACCTTCGACGATGCCTGCGAATTTATATTTTTTCTGTATAGGTTCGAGACCTAGTTTGTCACTAATCGCATTGCCTACGTCGATATCAAAGCCGGACATCTGATTTCCATCCATGTAACTAAACGGATGAAATTCCCCTGATGCTGCAAAAATAAATTTTCCATCCTCCAAAATTGGCGACCCTTTCGCTGTAGAATTACGTTTATCTCCGTTCCCATTTGTTTCGTTTGAACCACACGAAGACAGAAGTAATACTGCAACCGAGAAAAGGGCTGGGACCCAAAACCGTCTTTTTTTAATAATAAGCTTCTCCTCCTTTTCAGCCGTTCTCCCTGTAAGGAGAAAGTAGGCTTTTAAATATGAAATGAATATTACCATCTCTTCCTCATATTCTCAATTTTATATGTGCTTTTCCAAAAGCCGCCCTTTTTAAAATGTATGTCTAGCTTTTCCGAGAGAGAACTCGATTTGATCAGGGTAAAAAAGGGAATTGAATCTCATAATAACGGGAGGATGGGCAAAGAACATGCCAGAAAGAGGAGTAGTGTATGCACAAGTGGACAGACAATCGAAAAGTTTTTTTAACCGCTATTGCCTTTGGAACGATGTTGAATCCGTTGAATTCATCAATGATTGCTTTAGCCTTGCATCAAATTCAGCATGAATTCGGTTTGTCGTTTACGACTGTATCTTGGCTTATTTCTTCTTTTTATTTAGCCAGTGCAGTGACGCAGCCAGTGAGCGGCCGGATTGGGGATCATGTCATGAGCCGGAGAACCTTATTTTTATTCGGTCTCGTTCTTGTCGCAGTCTCAGCCATCTGCGCGCCGTTTGCCCCAACGTTTGCCGTACTGATTGTAATCCGTCTGCTACAGGCGATTGGAAGCAGTGCCATTTATCCCTCTGGAGTCGGACTCATTCGGGATCATATTCAAGAAAGACAGGCTTCTGCGTTAGCGGTATTATCCATTTTTGCTTCAGCGATGACGGCACTTGGGCCGACGCTTGGCGGATTTTTGATGACCATTGGCGGCTGGCCGGCTATCTTTTTAGTGAATCTGCCGTTTATTTTGATCAGTTTCTTTCTCGGTCTATTGTTGTTTCCGAAGGAGCAGAAGAAGAGAAAGCTGCGCATAGGCGAAACCGTGCGAACACTCGATTTGCCAGGGATGCTTCTTTTTACTGTCTGCATTGTTCTCCTGCTTTCATTTTTATTATCACTCGGTGATGGCATTCAATATGTTCAAGGCATTCTTTGTCTCCTGAGTGCAGGCGCTTTTATTTGGTGGGAGTATCAGGTGGATGAACCGTTTATTCAAATACGGATGTTCAGAGAAGAGCAGCGGCTGTCACTTGTGTATGTGCAATTTATCATCTTAAATATCTTTTTCTATTGTCTCTTTTTTGGTTTGCCGAGTTATTTTCAAGATGAGTTAGGCTGGCGTGTGGAGATGACGGGTCTTTTTATGCTGTGTATGTCAGGAGTGAGCATTATTGTGTCGCCTCTGACAGGAAAGTGGGTAGATCGCGGGGATGAACGCCATCCAGTTTTAGCGAGTGCAGTATTGATGCTGGCTGGAGCGTCTGCAATGACTTTCTTTTTTATTCCTGCGCCATTATGGGGGAAAGGATTGGTTCTAGCGCTGCTTGGACTCAGTTATGGAATTGGGAATGTTGCGCTTCAAGCTGCGATGCTCAAAGCAAGTCCTCAGCAAATGATTGGCACGTCCTCTGGACTTTTTCAAACATGCCGCTACCTTGGTTCCATTCTGTCATCTGCTGTGCTTGGCATGCTCTTTGGGGATGAAATTGCTGGTTCTCATTTTGCGCAATTAGGCTGGACGCTTATCATCATTTCTCTTATTGGCATTGGTGTCAGTCTTTATTTTTCCAGTATGGTTAGAGGGAGACAGCCAATAAAAAAAGCGGCACGATAAGTGAGAGAAGAATCTTCATCACGTTATCGCAAAACCGCTTAAGAATTGGACAGGTCTGAGCCCTGATCCTTTGTCTTCCTTCTGAAAATTTTCCCCACAATTGTCTCGTAAAATATCACGATACGATCAATAGGTGAGTCAAAGAACTTCCATAATTTATTCATGATAAAGACAACCACAATCGATACGACCAAGCTGCCTAAAACATCAAATGGATAATGGTGACCAACCCAGATGCGGGAGAATCCTGTGAGTAATCCAAAGACGAGCAAGATGTTGCCGAGCTTTTTATTACGGGATCGAATGGCTAATGAAAGAGCCAGTGCACCTGTTGTATGGTCACTTGGGAAGGAAGCGTCTGCTGAGTGCGGGATGAGTGTGTCGACTTTATGCGCCACAAACGGCCGCTCTTCATAATGAAACAATGTAATGGCAAAGTTGACGATAAGTGCTGCAATGCCTGTTACACCGGAAAAGAAGACATGCTTCTTAAATTTATGATTCCCTAAAAACCAGCAAATCAATAAGACAAGGGCATACACAAGTATGGCCTTTTTTGTAATGAAAATCATGGCCTGATCTAAAAACTCAGAATGGTGAGCCATCCCGTGTATGACTTTAAACAATTCGTAATTCAAAACATCACCTATACTTTCGCTTAATACCAACTATTTTTCAAAAAAGCCTGTATGCTCTATTTGAAATATCCTATATTTTAGCATGTTTTCGGTGAAGTTTAAAATAGTATCCTTTTATTCTGAAAGGGAGACCTTTTGTGCTTTTGCTTCCTGGGGTTTTCGTTCGCTCCAATAAAAAACGCCCATACTCAGTAAGACCACAATACCCGCAATGAGGTACACATTTGAAAAGTCTGTGAAGCTGACAAGGAGTCCAAAGACAAATGAGCCAGCAGCAATGCCCGTATCATACAGGGTGAAGAAAGTGGCCGTCGCATATCCTGTACGGTGGGCTGGTGAGTGCTGAATCGCAAGTGTTTGTAAACATGGCACGAGTGATCCGTAGCCAAGCCCAATCACAGCGCCTGATAGAAGAAGCATTGTGGCTGAATGTGTCGCTGTCAGCATCCATAAACCAATGGCAAAAAGAGCAATCGAAGGATAGATCACAACGTGAGCTCCAACTCGGTCAAAAAGTCTGCCTGTAAATGGACGTGATCCAAGCATTGCAGCCGCAAACACAATAAAGAAATAACTGCTTGCACCCATCAAATGGAGTGAATTTGCATAAACTGAAATAAATGAAATAATCGGCGAATAACAGAAGGAAATAATGATGCCGACGGCCGCTGTTTTTAATGCGCCTTTTTCAAACAGGTGAGAAAACGTGAATCGGAAGACGATGCTTCCTCCGTTTTCCGGCTCTGGCTGTCTAATCAGCATCGTAAAAGCGGCTCCGATCGTTACGATAATGGAAAAGAGAAGAAATAAGGAATGAAATCCTATTTTTCCTACTTGATTCAGTGCGATAAATGGACCGATGACAACAGCGAGGTTCATGGACATCACAAAGTATCCGAGTCCTTCCCCGCGTTTATGTTTCGGGATCATATCAGCCGCAATGGCACTGGCTACTGTCGTCAAAATACTAAAAAAGATCCCTTGTACGAAACGCAGTATAAGAAGCGTTTGGAATTGATCAATCGGGATGTATAAATAAGTGAGTAAGGCAAAGGCCGTAGAAGAGAAAATCGCCATCTGTTTTTTGCCGAATTTCTCAATAATGGCGCCCGAGAAAGGTCTTGTCACAATTGCAGATAATAAGAAGACCGTCACAAGGAGGCCGCCCTGTGATTCTGTTCCATTTAGTTCATCCATTGTGTAAATGGGCAGTAATGTCAAAAGGGCATAAAAAGAGGTGAACGTAAATAAATTCACCAGGACAATCATAATAAAGTCTTTTGTCCAAATACGTTCGTTCATGATGTGTGTCACTTCCTATTCAGTTGATAATTTGTGTAAAAGTGTATGGAGGAGTTGTTTTTCTTCGTAGGTAAAATCTGAAAGACATTCTTCTTCAAATTGTTCCATCGTGCGTTTGATTTCTTCAAATCGGGCTTTTGCATCATCTGTCATCACGATCAGATTCTCACGTTTGTCTTTTCCTTGTACACGTTTCACCCAGCCGTTTGCTTCTAAACGGGTGACGGTTCTGGTGATCGTCGGTGCTTCGACGTTCAAATATGTCCAGATATCTTTTTGGGTTTTCGGGCCGAATGTATCCAAACAAAAAAGCACAGTCCACTGGGACATGTACAAGTCATAAGCAGCAAGCGCTTCGTTCGCCTTTTTAGACAGCAGTCGTGCGCCTTGATGTATTTGATGTAAACACTCTCTATTTAACGTATCCATATGCTCACCTTTTTTAAATATTTAGCTAGGTAAATAAATTCACCTTTTCTATTTTACGTGCTGAATCCTTTCTTGTAAAGTGAAAATTTTCGCGCCCCGAAATGATTTTTTGTTTTGCCTTTTCTGATAAATCCCTTGTCCCATCTTCATTTTTAGCATATTCCCTATTCAATGCTAATACACTGTTACAAACCTGACAAAGAGAGTGTTTGAGGTGAGGGATCGTGTTTGGCATTTACTACCTAATGGATGAGAAATTACGACGAACAAGCGCCGCTGAAAATGGATAATCTTCATACGGATCTCATTTCACACTTCTCACATCCATTTTAGGGAGGTCGAGTGGTGTGCACGATTACATCAAAGAGCGAACAATCAAGATAGGAAAGTATATCGTGGAGACAAAGAAAACCGTTCGTGTTATTGCGAAAGAATTTGGAGTCTCTAAAAGTACTGTACACAAGGATCTAACAGAAAGACTGCCAGAAATTAATCCAGATCTGGCTAATGAAGTGAAGGAGATACTGGATTATCATAAATCAATCCGCCACTTGCGAGGAGGAGAAGCCACCAAGTTAAAGTATAAAAAAGAAGAAATTTTAGAAGGCGAGCCTGTGAAACAGTAAGCTTAGTTCTTTGTTCATAAACATGATATATATATCTTCCTCATATCGGTAGTTTCTAACCACAAATTTTGTAAAGACTTTTGTAAAGAAATATCTTTTTTTCTGCAAATTATGATAGAATATATAATTAGGGCAGAATGTGGTATTTGCTATGGAAACAGATTTTCAAGGAGGATATATATAGATGTTTGCTAGGGATATTGGAATTGATCTTGGTACTGCCAATGTACTGATTCATGTCAAAGGAAAAGGAATTGTGTTAAATGAACCATCTGTGGTAGCTCTTGACAAAAACAGCGGGAAAGTTTTGGCTGTTGGAGAAGAGGCTAGACGTATGGTTGGACGTACGCCTGGGAATATTGTTGCGATTCGTCCATTAAATAAAGATGGCGTAATTGCTGATTTTGAAGTAACTGAAGCGATGCTCAAGCATTTTATTAACAAATTAAATGTGAAAGGGCTATTCTCTAAGCCGCGTATGCTCATCTGCTGCCCGACAAACATTACATCTGTTGAGCAGAAGGCGATCAAAGAAGCTGCTGAAAAAAGCGGTGGTAAGCATGTATTTCTTGAAGAAGAGCCAAAAGTAGCAGCCATTGGTGCTGGTATGGATATTTTTCAGCCAAGTGGAAACATGGTCGTAGATATTGGAGGCGGAACGACAGATATCGCTGTCATCTCAATGGGTGACATTGTAACCGCCTCTTCTATTAAAATGGCTGGAGACAAATTTGATCTGGAAATTCTAAACTACATTAAAAAAGAGTACAAGCTGTTGATCGGTGAGCGCACGGCTGAGGATATTAAGATCCAAGTTGCAACGGTATTCCCAGACGCACGTCACGAAGAGATTTCAATTCGTGGACGAGACATGGTGACAGGATTACCAAGAACGATTACCGTCACAAGCAAAGAAGTAGAAGAAGCATTGCGTGAATCTGTATCTGCAATTGTTCAGGCTGCGAAACAAGTTCTTGAGAGAACACCGCCTGAATTATCAGCTGATATTATCGATCGCGGCGTCATCATTACAGGTGGCGGAGCTCTTCTAAATGGGCTTGATCAATTGCTTGCAGAAGAGCTGAAAGTACCGGTTTTCGTTGCTGAAAATCCAATGGACTGTGTAGCAGTTGGTACTGGTGTGATGCTTGATAATATGGACAAGCTGCCAAAGCGTAAACTCAGCTAATGATTTCCCTCATTCTTTTTAGAAAGAATGGGGGATTTTTATTAAAGAACCCTGCTAATTAGCCGATATATTTCATAGAAGATTGTGTTTAGGTCATGTGAAAGAATTTGAATGAGGTGAGCACGTGTTAAAAGGACTATACACCGCAACATCTGCCATGATTGCTCAAGAGCGGCGGACAGAAATGCTTTCAAATAATATCGCAAATGCGAATACGCCAGGTTATAAAGCAGATGAAGGAGCAATGCGTGCATTTCCAGAAATGCTGCTGAGCCGAATGGAATCAGGACGTTTCCAAACATCCTCAGGCAAAGGCTTTAGTGTTCCATTACAATCGCCGATTGGTGGAATCAATACTGGGACATATATGCAGGAATTAATCCCTCAATTTACACAGGGAACTTTAAAAACAACAGATCAGACAACAGATGTAGCACTAGTTGAAAATAATGTGCCGATCAATCCTGAGACCAATCAGAAATCAGCGCTATTTTATGCGGTCAACACACCAGAAGGCGTTCGTTATACGAAAAGCAGCTCCATTACATTGAACGCACAAAATCAGTTGACCATTAATGGACGTGCTCTTCTTTCCGTGACCGGCCAGCCGATTACGGTTCAGAGTGAGAATTTCAAAGTGAATGCAGATGGTACTGTCACTGAAAATGGCCAAAATCTTGGTCAAATTGATGTACGAGTTGCGATGGATACAAGAAATCTAGCGCGTGAAGGAAATGATTTATATCGTACAGCTGATAATCAGCCCCTCCCAAGTGCAGTCAATAACGGTCAAATGTCCTATACGTTAAGCCAAGGGGTATCGGAGCTGTCGAACGTCGATGTGACAAAATCATATACAGATATGACAACAGCCTACCGAGCATTTGAAACAAACCAAAAAGTGGTTCAGGCATATGATAAAAGCTTAGAAAAAGCAGTGAATGAAATTGGAAGAGTGTACTAATCAAGAAATAAAAAGAAAGGAGGATACTTATGCTTAGAACGATGATAAACGCAGCTGTCTCGATGAATGAAGTGCAAAAGCAGCTTGACATCATCAGCAACAACATCGCGAACAGTGAGACAACAGGGTACCGCGCGAAAAACACCCGTTTCTCAGAGCTGATCAGACAGCAGTTTAATCAGGTAGATGAAAAAAATGATCAGGTGGCAAACAGTCGTCTGACACCTGCTGGGTTAAGGCTTGGTACGGGGACAATGGTCAATGCGTCCATTAACTCGCTGCAAGGCTCAATTAAAGAAACTGGACGTGATCTTGATGTTGCATTCGGAGCGCCGTCGCAGTATTTGCAGGTCAACGCCGGCGGTAATATCCGTTATACAAGAGATGGTTCACTTTACTTACAGCCGGGCAATAACCGTAACCAAGTACAGCTTGTCACGAGCGAAGGCTATCCGATTCTTGATGAAAATGGGAATGCAATCGTCTTAAATGCGAATTTCCGTGATATTTCAATCGATAAAAATGGACGGCTTACGGCGATTTCAAGAGATAATCAACCGAATCAGCAAGTGAATCTAGGCGTTGTACAAGTCAACAATTCGTCAGCACTTGTCTCTGAAGGAGATAATTTGTTCTCAGTCGACGGAACCTATCAAGGCGCACTAACAGCACTAAATGGAGCAAACCGAGAGGCGATTCAGCTTCAGCAAGGTGCGCTGGAAACGTCAAATGTGGACATGTCGAAAGAATTAACAGACCTCATGACAACGCAGCGTTCCTATCAGTTGAACTCAAGATCTATTACGATGGGCGATCAGATGCTGGGATTAATTAATACAATTCGATAATCAGCAGGCTCGTATCAGCCTCTCATGATAAAAAAGGCGGCTCGCTCAAAGTCGCCCTTTTTTTTATAAAAATCTGAGACATCAGCAAGCAGATCCTCAAGATCAATCCAGGCTTCTTTTCGTTCAAGACATGTGACGAGCGTGGCGATCTGCTCATCTGCCTTTGGCGTTTGGCTGTAGAGAAGAGATAAGATTTGAAACTTCATTCTTAATATATCAAACTGCGAAGCAACGGCTTCTTTCAGCCCTTTTTGAATATACTTCATCCCTTCATCGGTTAAATTTTCTTTAAAGCAGGAACGCACAGTTTCGTATAGGCACGATACATAGGAGTGTGCTGACTTTCGGTATGCTGGGAGACGAAGCGCTTTTTTAAAGTAGTCCAGTGCTTCTTTGTGACGATTTTGTCTCGACTGAATAAAGCCAGCGTCATAATAAACGATACCGAGCAGCTCTTGATCATCAATCTTTTTCACGTAATCAATAATCTCAATGAAAATAGCTTCTGCTTCCTCATATTTTTTTTGGTCGCTATAGTTAAGAGCGAGTACAATTTTACACCGATAGATGCTGTGGATGTCTTCGTGCTTTGCAAAAATATCCATGGCTTTTTGAATATGACGAATCGATAACAACGAGTAACGGTTGTTATAATAAACACCGCTTGTACGGAAATGGAACTCTGCTTCTTCCAGCTCATCGTTAAGCAATGGCAGTCGTTCCTCTGCCTTTTCGAGATAATGAATCGCATCATTTTGGTCACTTTTTAAAGATTCATATAATCCGAGAAAGAAGTAAAAATAATATTGTAGTTCTTCGTTCATTTCATCTTTGTGTGGCAGCAGTTCGTGTTTGAGTTTTTCTAAGTCCTCTGTTTGATTCATCCAGAGCTGATGACGAAAAAGCACCAGCTGATAATGGAAATAGAGCTCCTGTTTTTTTGATAATTTACGTTTATATTTTAGTAGTGTTTTTTTGATTTCTTCAGCCTTCGAAAAATGTCGATGCTTCAGCATTGTATACCAGGAATGGAGAAGTTTTTTTATGGATTTATCGCTCATAAAATTCATTTTTACCCTCTTATTTATTCAATGATGTAATATATATTACCATATTTGTGAAAAAACAATGAGTGTAGTGTGGATTATATTTGATGACAATTGGTAATGGTAGATTCTATTTTTTACCATATACGCGAGGAGAATATTGAAAAATGCCAGCATTCATAATATACTTCTATAGGAATCACATGAAGATCAGCGATATAGAAAAGAAGGAGAGATCAAGATATGCTTGATGCTCAGCAAATTCAAGACATTATTCCACACCGTTATCCATTCTTATTGGTCGACCGTATTTTAGAGGTTGAGGGAGAAAAAAGAGCGGTTGGGATTAAAAATGTCACAGTAAATGAAGAATTTTTTAATGGCCATTTCCCAGGATACCCAGTCATGCCGGGTGTGCTTATTGTAGAAGCACTCGCACAGGTTTTTGGTGTGATTATGTTAGGCAAGGAAGAAAACAAAGGGAAAATTGGTTTGTTTGCAGGGATTGACGGCTGCCGCTTTAAAAGACAGGTCAAGCCTGGAGACCAGCTTCGTTTAGAGGTTGAAGTGACGCGCCTCCGCGGACCGGTTGCAAAAGGAAAAGCAGTAGCGACAGTAGATGGCGAAGTTGCATGTGAAGCAGAACTGACATTTTCTATCGGTCCTAAAGTATCATGATTTTCCTGGCGGTTCATCAAGCATGAATCGCTTTTTTATTTAGAAACGTTCAGTTAGAACGGATAAGGACTTGCAATTTAGACAAAAAAACGTCATATTAGACAAAAAAAGATGAAGGTGATAAAGGATGCTGAAAGAATTTAGAGAGTTTGCCGTCAAGGGCAATGTCATTGACTTGGCTGTAGGTGTCATCATTGGGGGAGCATTTGGCAAAATTGTCACTTCTCTTGTGAATGATTTAATCATGCCGCTTGTCGGTATTATTATTGGAGGGCATGATTTTAGCGGTTTATCCATTAAAATCGGAGCTGCTCAAATTTTATATGGAAACTTTATTCAAACAGTGGTTGATTTCTTAATTATCTCGTTTTCCATTTTTATCTTTATTCGTTATTTGAATAAGTTAAAACGGAAAAAGGTCGAGGAAGAAGAGGTTGTGGAAACGCCGGATCAAACGGAAGTTTTGCTAACTGAAATTAGAGATCTATTGAAAAATCAAAGCCAGTCTAAAGATGTGCAATAAAAAAGAGCGGCTGATCCCGCTCTTTTTTATGTGTTTTGTTTAAAAGCATCCAGTAGTTTTTCTCCTGAAAGCCCCTCTTTGACGAGGTCTTTTAATACTTCTTCAGTTTCTGTTCTGTAACGATTTGTAATCATTTTACCATCGAGTAATACAGAAATGTTTTCTTCTAAGGCAACGATGTTTTTGACTTGGACAGATAGGTGAACAGGGCGGTTGTTTTCTTTAGTGATCGTTACAAGAATCTTCACTTCTGTGTGCTGCTGAAAGAGTACCTCAAACACCTGTCTATGTTTCTTTGGAATGAGTGCCTCGATCATCCAGTGATTTTCACCGTCTTCTTTATTAATGATTAAACCGTCACGAAGGGGAATGCTGGACATTTTATCTTGCTGTGGATCAAGTTCAATTTTTAAATCAATCAGCCTAAAGGTTTTCATATTTATCACCTCACAAGCGTTCATTATTCGTAAGTATTATTATAGCATACAACATCTGTATAAATGAAACCGCTGCCTGCTTAGAACTAGCTGCACATGAGTGAAAGGAGATGTTTTATGGAGTCCTATCAATTGAGAAATATTCATATTGGCGAGGAGAAGGCAAAGAGTGATATACGTGTTTATTCGTGGGGAGACATTCTTTCATTTTGTGATGTCTATATGGAAGAAGGAGAGTCACTCACGTTTCAATATGTCACTGAGGATCAAATGGACTGCTTTGAGTTTCAGCTGTCGGTTCATGATGGACGGCTTTGTTTTTATTGGTTTGCGTGGGACGGATCTGATTATATTCACATGCCTTCTAGTAATTGGATTCATTCAGATATTTTTTATCAATTTATGAAAAATAAGTATTTCATCAAACAAAACAAGATGATGTTTTATACGCAAGCGGTAAAAAACAGAAATTAATGAGGATATAGAGAATTTGAAGGCCTATTTTGCTATTTTCACGTTTTGTCACATCAGGCCTTTCTCCGTAGACTAGGGGTAGCTGAAAGGAAAGGAGGCAAGTCCCGATCAAAAGGTAACGTCTATCATCTGACAGCCCCCCTCTAGCTAAAGCTGATAGATGCTGCCTTGTGCATATGAACACTGCGTAATAGAACCAATGCTTCTTTGTATAGGTCATGTGTCCCCTTATGAATCCCCTTTGTGTGTATCCGGTCATAATGCGTGGCCGGATACCCTTTTATTCACTGTTTAACCGATCAGCTCTTGCAAATAGTGGATACTCATTACATAATGATGATGGATTTTGTTAACGGTATATCGGTTGAAAATAAAGACAAAAAGGAGAGAATGATGACAAACATTCAATTAATCGCAACGGATTTAGATGGCACTTTATTGAACAGTGAACACAAAGTGAGTCAGGAAAACGAGCAGGCATTAAAGGAAGCAGCTGCGAATGGAATTGAGGTTGTCGTTTCAACAGGGAGAGCGTATTTTGATGTGAAGTCTATTTTTGACCAGCTTGGTATGAATACATGGGTGATTAGTGCCAATGGAGCTGTGATTCATGATCCAACTGGACAAGTGTACCATTCAGCTGCTTTACAAGAAGAAAAGGCTAAACACATATTGTCATGGCTGGAAGAACGTGATTATTATTATGAAGTCTTTACAAACGAAGCCATTTTCACACCGAATCGCGGCAGAGAGCTTCTTGCGATTGAAATGGACCGTTTAAAAAGTGCAAATCCAGAAACGGATCAAAATGTCTTAAAGCAAGCGGCAGAAGTTCAATACAGCCAGTCTGGTTTTTCTTATATTGATACATATAAAGAATTGTTTCGTGAGGATCGAAAGCTTTCATTTTACAACATTTTAGGTTTTTCTTTCTTTCAGGACAGATTGAAAGCCGGATGGGATATGTTTGGTGATGATTTAGATTTAACATTGGTCAGTTCGGCTGATCATAATTTTGAAATTGGTTCAAAGCACGCGTCTAAAGGGCAGGCATTAACAAGGCTGGCAGAAAGACTAGGTATTCCTTTAAGTAGGGCAGCGGCTGTAGGAGACAGTTTAAATGATGAATCAATGCTTCGAGCTGCTGGTGTTGGGGTTGCGATGGGGAATGCGAGGCAGGATATAAAAGAAATCGCTGATCACGTCACGTTATCAAACGATGAACATGGAGTGGCGCATATGATCCGGCACCTTTTGAAATAGATGAATCAGATGTCGCGGTATAAATCACATAGGATGAAGCGCATTCTACAAAAGAGGAATTCAGAACCACTTCTATTTACACATGATGTGGAACATCATATAATTTAATTAAGAATATAACCCGCTTGTAAGGAAAATAAGGAGAGTAAACGAATGGCGCTGGAATCTTATAAGTCCGAAAATCTGCATTTAATCAAGGAAGCCTTGGACTATACTCAGGTTGGCCTGACGGTGACGGACCCGTCTTTACCTGATAATCCTTTAATATATGTGAACAAGGGCTTTTTAGATATGACAGGCTATCAAGAAATCGAAGTATTGGGGAGGAATTGTCGTTTCCTTCAGGGAGATGAAACTGAACAAATCGCTCTCAAACAAATTAGAACAGCCATTGAGAACAAAGAGGCTGTCACTGTTCAGCTGAAAAATTATAAAAAATCTGGACAAATGTTTTGGAACGAGTTAAGTGTCGCTCCTCTTTGGATTGACGAAAATGAAGGGAAACGTCTTTATTTCGTTGGTCTGCAAAAGGATGTCACGAAAGAGAAGGAACAGCAAGAGCTTCTTGAGCAATCAATTGATGAAGTGCTGAATATTTCTGTCCCAATCGTTCCGGTGAAAGATGGGATCTCTGTGTTACCTATCATTGGTACATTAACAGCGCCAAGATTTGATAAGATCATTTCAACGGTCTCCACCTATATCTCTCAATCCAAGGATGATTATTTTATTGTCGATCTGTCCGGATTATTAGAAGTGGATTCATTTGTGGCAGATGCGATCTTTAAGCTGAACGATTTGATTTTAATGACGGGTACTGAACTCATTGTGACAGGAATTAAACCGAATCTTGCAATGAAAATGGGAGAAATGAGAGAGGACTTCCGTGAATTAAATACGTATATGAATGTGAAATCTGCATTGAAAAAACTGAACATTTAACTTACGTTTATATCAAATGAAAAAGAGGACTTTTCATGAAACTTGAGAAAAGTCCTCTTTTTGCTGTGATTAAGATGATTGAGCGGCAGCACTTAAGGTAAATAAATCTTCTAGTTCGTTTGTCGATAGCTCTGTAATCCAGCTCTCGCTTTGGATAATTTGATCATTTAATGTTTGTTTTGTTTCGAGCATTTGATCGATTTTTTCCTCGATTGTGCCCGTTGTGATCATCTTATGGACGTGAACAAATCGTTTTTGTCCAATCCGATAAGCTCGGTCTGTCGCTTGGTTTTCCACAGCAGGATTCCACCATCTATCGTAGTGAATGACATGGTTTGCGGCGGTTAGGTTGAGTCCTGTTCCTCCTGCTTTTAAAGAAAGAATTAAAATGTTGAATTCTTTCTTCTGGAAGCGGTCCACCATTTTGTCCCGCTCCTGTTTTGAGAGGCTGCCATTTAAAAATTGGACCGGTTCTCCAAACATCTTTTCTGCCAGCTGCTTGATCATGTTGCCCATTTCAATATACTGCGTAAAGATGAGGCAGCTTTCTCCTTGCTCATGTATCGCTTTTAACAGCTCTGCGAGTTTATCCATTTTTAACGAACGTTTCAGCAGTTTCACATCTGTTCCACTCTCTTTTAAATAGAGAGCAGGGTGATCACAAATCTGTTTGAGTCTGCCAAGCATACTTAAAATAATGGCTTTTCGCTGCATCCCTGTTAATGATGCCATATGTTCAAATGTATCCTTCACGAGCTGCTCATATAAAGACGCCTGCTCAGCGGATAGCGGAATGAATTCTTTTTCTTCGAGTTTTTCAGGAAGGTTCAGGGCAACCTCTTCATCTTGTTTTGTTCGTCTTAATAAAAATGGTTTGATCAGCTGCTGCAGCTGTTCAATTCTTTTTTCTTCACGGTCTTTTTCAATCGGAAGGACGAACTTCTTATGGAAGCCGGTCAGGCTGCCGAGATATCCTTTGTTGACGAAGTCGAATATGGACCAAAGCTCTGTCAAACGGTTTTCCATTGGTGTCCCGCTGAGGGCAATGTGATGTTGCCCTTTAAGCTGTCTAATCGCTCTCGATTGTTTCGTATGGGCGTTCTTGATGTTTTGGGCTTCGTCTAAGCAAATGGTATTCCACTTTGCTGCCGTTAATTCATCACGATCAGAATGTGAGAGTCCATAAGACGTCAGAACAATATCTGTTGACTCGTATGCTTTTGTGAAGTCCTCTCCCTGTGGACGCGATGGGCCATAATGCAGGGCAACCTTCAAATGTGGTGCGAATGTTTCGAGCTCTCGCTGCCAGTTTCCTAAAACAGAGGTCGGCGCAATGATGAGAGAGGGAGTGGCATTTTGCTCCTGCTCCTTCAAATACGTGAAATATGCGATCATTTGAATCGTTTTTCCAAGGCCCATATCATCTGCTAAACAAGCCCCAAATCCATGCGATCTTAAAAATAAAAGCCAGTTCACGCCATGCTGCTGATACGGACGCAGTATGCCTTTAAAGGACTCACTCATTTCGTAGGAAGGCAGCTCGTGCGTATCATTTAATTGGTGGACAAGCCCTCTTAATTGCGATGAAAGTTCAAATTGAATATGGGCAAATGCTGAACTGTCCAATAGCTCTGGAATCGATTCAGAGGAAGCTTCTTGATCTGCCAGTTCACGTGACAAAATATCAGACATGTGAAGTCCTTCGTTTTCGGCACGCTCCATCCACTTTTTCATTTGCTGGATGAAGGTAGGATCTATTTTGATCCATTGTCCTCGAATGTTGACAAGGCGTCGTTTGCTTTGGACAAGCTCGTTGAACTCATCTTCTGTCAGTTCAATGCCGTTTGTAGCAAAGCGCCAATTAAAGTCCATTAATGCGTCCATACCGACATGCGATTCGCCTCGCGGTGTAGAAGAGATCCTTGCTTTTAACATCATCGTGCTGTCTTTAACAATTTGCCACCACGATGGGAGCAGAATCTCAATACCCATATTAACAAGGGTTTCACTCGCTTCAGATAGGAAGAGCCACGCCTCTTCTTCTGACATGAGTGTGGTGCCAGATGTGAAAGAAAGCCAAGGGACAATTTGACTGAATCGTTCCAGCTCTCTTGAAATTTTATCTTGATACGGATGCCAAGACCTTTTCAATGAACGGATGCCTTCAAAAAAGTGAAGGTCACTGTTTTTCTTATCTCGCAAAAACAATTCGATTTTCCAATCATCTCCGTCAAAATCCGGCTCATTTAAGCGCAAGCCGACAGTGAACGGCGTCTCATCATCTATCCAGCCAATCGTCTCCAAGAAATCCTGCTCATCTAGAAAATGTCCTTGGAAGGTTGAGAGTGCAGGCGATTGTGCGTTCATGCGTTCCCACTTGTGCTGCAAGGCATCATCATACTGAATATAATCCTGTACAGCAAAGGAGAACCAATCAGCCGTATAACCATCTAATAGGCCTTCTTTGTCTTTAAACCGAAGCTCGCCTTTTGTCCATGCCTCGTAATCGGGAACGAAATCTTCGTCCTCGATAAATTCGTAAATGGTGGAGGCTGTTTTCATCAGGGGCTCCGTTTCATCCGTTAATGTCACATGACTAAACGTATTAAATGAATTTTTTCCTAGCAATTCAACGGTCATCCAAGGGCTTAACAGGAAGGCAGGTGTTCCAATAAAGCTGACATCTTCTAAGAATGTTCCGTAGAAAGAAGATTCGTGCCATTGGAAAAGCTGCCTCTTCATTTCATTAAGCGGAACAGGGTGTCCGTCCTCTGCTTGCGCTGAAATGGTGAAAGAGAAATCTTCTGTTTGTTCTGCATGAATGACAATTTGTTTATGGCGTGTCATCAATCAATTTTCCTTTCTTCATTTCCTCTTGGAACGCACGCAGCCGTTTTGTTGAATCTTGCAGCTGCTTTACATACCTTTCCCAAATCGTGGTTTTTTTTGTTTTATGATAAAGCGTGCGCAGTTTCTTCAGCATTTTCACAGACTCTCGATAAGCACTTCGATTCTTTTGATCGAGAAGCAGTGAGATTTCACGGTGGTACGATGGAATGAGGGCTTCTGGCTCCTCTTTTGCAATCTGTTTGATCAGATCCTTCTCCAGTTCACTAATGGAGAAACCAACAAGGCTGTGAATCTCAATCCATTCCGCATAACGCTGCTGTGCATACAATAGCTGACTGTATTCTGTAAACGCATAGGGCATACAGATTTGGAGATAGCGTTCATATAAATGATGATCCTTCGTCTGCTTAAAATATGCATCTAAATAAAAGAAGAAATCACTGACGGCTCCCCGCAGTTCTCTGTATGAAAGGTCGAGCTGGCAATATTCCTCTAATATATAGGTGATTTCGTGATACCAGAGCTTGAGCCGCTTCCAGTCCTTTCGGTTTGTGAGATCCTTCAGCCAATTGAGCACATTTGGCAGCATGTCGGCATTGAGCAGCTGTAATTGCTGAAAGAGGCTTTCATCTTCTTTCAGTAAATAATCCATGTGCATCAGCCCGATGGTACGTTCAACCGTTTGTTCTTTTTTCTGGGCGTTCTTTAGTAATTCTGTTTCTTTTTTGACCCATTTCCCTCTATTTAATATGGTGCCCCAAATCTCCATAAAGACCGCTACTCGTTCATGCTGGAAAGGTCCATTGATTTGAAGAAGTATGCGAACGGCAGTTGGTGTGTTTTCAAGAAACGGATCGAGGGAAAAGGAAAGGGCGTATGTCTTCAAATGATCCACTGAATCAAAAATAGTGTTCATGAGCTGTTCTACATATGGATTCATGGAATAAAAGTCTTTTTCGGCATCAAGGCGGCCGAGGTCGACGAGTTCATGAAGCCTCAGCCATACATCGATCGACGTATGAATCGCATACAAGCTCTTGAATTCAGGTGAAGCAGGTGCGTGTTTTTTTAGGATCGATAAATAGCCGTAATACAAATGCTGCGGTGTTTGCTGGTGCTTCGGTGTCCGTTTCAGCCAGAGGTTAAATTCCTCTTGGAAAAAAGTCAGCCAGCTTTGGAGTGATTGTTCGTCTGGGCGCTTCACTTGGAAGTGCTGGCGAATCAGTTCTTTGCTGCGCTGTAATTCATCCTTTTCTGACCAATTTTCTGTAAATCCGGTTACACTCTCTACTTGAGCGTATAGCGAAAAGAAGACAGCGAGAATGTGTTTACAAAGTCCATCTGCTGGACATGAGCAGCTGCTTCTCACAGGAAACAGCACATGAAGGTGGACTCTTGCTGCCACGACATCATGTACATAAGCTGACCATTCAGTATCAGACTCTTGCTTGAGCCGATATACGCTGTCCTGTCTATAAGTAATCAATGCTTTTTTGATGAGTTGTTTGTTTTCATCTGTTGCAGGAAGAAGTTCTTTGATCTGTTCGGCTGTTTGTTTGATTTCTTCTTCGTTGATGTTGTGCTGAAGCATTTGATCCGCTCCTAACCAAGTAAAAGATTCCAATTCTTTTATTATAGCTCAATGGGGATTTATAAAAAAGTTTTTCATGAAAATGGTCATAAATTTCAAAAGCTGTCGAATGATGTAATAGAGTATTGCATAAACCAACCTTACAGCATATAATAATGAAATTAGTGGAATCGAAAGGATACAGACATGGATAATAAGGGTTTAAATCAAGAGGAATTTTTAAAGATTTTGATGTACGCTCATGATATTGGTGAAAATTCAAATGATGTCACAACAAAAGAAATGCTTGAAAATCTGATTGCTCATATTCGAAATGGTCTTGTTTCATAAAAGTGACCTCCTGCTAGTGATGGCAGGGGGTTTTTGTATGCTTTTAAGAATGGAATGAAAGCTCCCGGCATACGATGTCATTACAAGCATAAGGAGTATGGGGAGCTGATGGTGTCATGAATATTGCGATTACAGGCTGTGGGTATGTGGGGCTTGTGACAGGTGTGTGTTTAGCGGAGGCAGGACATGATGTGGCGTGTATTGATATTGACCGCCGAAAGGTTATGCAGCTGAAACAGGGAACTCCCCCAATGTATGAGCCTGGGTTAAAAGAGCTATTGAAACGCAATCTTGAGCAGGGACGAATTCATTTTCACATAAATGGAGCGGAAGCCTACACGAAGGCAGATGTATTAATGATCGCGGTCGGCACCCCGCAGCAGGCAGATGGCCAAGCTGATTTACAGTTTGTGTTTCAAGCTGCGAAAGAGATGGGGATAAAAGCAAAATCAGGTGCGATTCTTGTGGTGAAAAGTACGGTGCCTGTCGGAACGGGGGATCAAATCGATCAGCTCATCCATCAAGAATTAGGACGGAAGGAACCATTAGCGATTGCATCTAACCCAGAATTTTTACGGGAAGGCTCTGCCATTTCAGATACATTGCGGGCGGACCGGCTTGTGATTGGCGCTGAAACAAAAGCCGTATTAGACCAGTTAGAGGAGATGTATGCTGATTTCCACCTTCCATTAGTGAAAACAGACCGTAAAAGTGCTGAAATGATCAAGTATGCATCAAATGCATTTCTTGCGACAAAAATCAGTTTTATGAATGAGATTGCCTCCATTTGTGAAAAAACAGGTGCTGATGTTGAATGGGTGGCGAAGGGAATGGGGCTTGATCAGCGGATCGGTTCTTCCTTTCTAAGAGCGGGCATTGGCTACGGAGGTTCTTGTTTTCCAAAGGATACAAATGCACTTGTCCAAATTGCAGGGCATGTGTCCCATGATTTTGAGCTATTAAAGGCTGTCATCAAAGTAAATAATGAGCAAAGGGCAGGTTTTACCCGAAATATTCAGGAGCGGCTGGGAGCAGCGCTTGAAGGGAAGCGAATTGCGCTTCTTGGTCTGTCCTTTAAACCGAATACAGACGATATGAGGGAGGCACCATCTATTCCGATCGCTCATGAGCTCCATCAATTAGGTGCGGAGCTTGTGGCGTATGATCCTGTTGCTGCCCGGCGTGCAGCTCGTGAACTGCCGGATCAAGTCTTATTCGCTCAGACGATTGAAGAAGCGATCAAGGATGCCGATGCGGTCTGTCTATTAACAGAGTGGGCGGATATTCAGTCATTTCCGCTCGCGTCCTACAAGAAATGGATGAAGCAGCCGCTTATTTTCGATGGACGAAACTGTCATACACTTGAAGCGGCAGAAGAAGCAGGGGTCGAGTATCATTCGATTGGGCGTAGATCAGTTTCTCCAATTTATATGTAAAAGAAAACCGATAACAGTGAATGTTATCGGTTTTTATGAATGCGGCAGAATGAATCCACCATATAAGAAAGCAGCCACAATAAGAAAGGCAGGGTGCAGCTTGAATTTGGTCATCAAGAAAAAGGAGATCGCGGCAATGGCGAGAGATTGTGTCCAGCCGATGGCTTTCACTGCATCTCCGCCGATTTCCCATGTTAGTAAAAGCATCATCATCGCAATGACAGGCTGTACGGATAAGGTCATGCCTTTTACGACGGGAGATTGGCGAAAACGGTCAATGAGCTTGAGCAATAAAATGAGTCCGGCAGCGGAAGGCAGGACAGTTGCAAGCAATGCCACGATAAAACCTGGCCAGCCCATGACGTCATAGCCGACATATGCTGCAATCTTCGTAGCGATTGGCCCCGGCAGTGCATTGGCTAAAGCCAGCATGTTGGAAAATCCTTCGTTCGTCATCCAATGAAAATGATTGACGATTTCTTCATAATTGAGCGGGATGGATGCAGGGCCTCCGCCATATCCTAATAGATTAGATAAAAAGAATGCCCAGAATAAAAAGAGAATCAGTATCATGAAGACACTCCTTTCTTTTTATTTGACCGATGCCAGCGATTTTTCAGCTTAAAATGAAAAGCGCCATAAAATAAAAAGATCATCACAATGATTCCTGGATGAATGGAGAGCACTTGCAGTCCGACAAAGGCAAGAAGGAATAGAGTGATCCCGAAGATCATGCCGAAGCCTTTCAGCGTTTTTTGTCCAAACTCATATGCCATGATGCCTAACAGAACGGCAATGACAGGGGTCACAGCACCAATCATATTTTGAATGATTTGTGAGGAGCTTAAGACGCTGACAAGTGTGACAAGGGCTACCATGGCGAGACATGTCGGTAAAATATGAGCAGCTGTTGCGACAATTGCGCCAGATACGCCCTTTAATCGATAGCCGAGGTATGCTGACATTTTTGTTGCGATTGGGCCTGGTAATGCATTGGCGATGGCGAGTGTTTCTCCAAATTCGTCATCGTTGATCCATTGATATTTCACTACCGCTTCATGGCGAATAAGCGGTATCACGGAAGGGCCTCCGCCAAAACCGAGAATCCCGGTTCGCACCATAGCGATAATGAGTTCGATATATGATTGCAAGTGGTTCAACTCCTGTCTACAATTTCATGCCCATACGGCTTTTGTATCGTTTAATGAGCATTTGGCAGTCCACACTGACAACGCCTTCTAGCGGGTATAGTTTTTTTGTCAGAAATGTTTCCATTTCCTGTTCATCTTGAAAAATGCCATGCATATGCAGCTTGCTTGGTCCTGTCATATGATAAAGACTCGTGACAGCTGTTTCCTGTTCAAGCTGAAGGGCAACCGCTTCTAAAAATTTTGGCTCTACCTCTACATTAAAGAAGACAGAGACATGAATGCCGACCTTCGCGGGGTTAATCACAGCGGTGAAACGTTCAATGACTCCTGCTTCAATGAGCTGCTGAATGCGGGCTTGTACGGCAACACGTGACAGACCGACCTGTTTGCCGAGATCTGTGTAAGACATACGTCCGTCCTCGTGTAATAGGGATAAAATTTGTTTATCTCTTTCGTCTAATGTTAAGTTCGGAATGCTATAGTCTTTTGACACCATATAACCACCTTTCTTCTGTTGATATTCTATCATATTTCATTACGTATAGAATGATTGATTTCTCATTTACTATCGAAACGAAAACGTTACGGGTGAAAAAACATCTTTATGCATAAAAAAACACCCCGTGCTCATCGGGGTGTCTTCATTTATTGATCCGGGCTGCTTTCTGCACTGGCAATTTGCTGTGCAAGGTCAGCTCGATCAATGTCGGCTTGAAAGAATTCCTGCGTATTCGGCAGGTGTAAATTCATATGACGTTTTTGAGATATGCGGATGGTGACTTGATCAACGGTGTAATCAAATACGTGTCCGCCAACACTTCGATCTTCATCAATAAAATGAAGGTGATATCCACTTACCGCAATGCCGTGTGCGTACTGCGGTGTACGGAAGCCTGCGATCGTACCTTGAATATCCTCGAAGTCAAAAATAGGCTGAGACTTGACTGCTTCTACCATCGGAACGTAAGGTTTTTCCTGTTTTTCAACCGTACGTGTTTGAACCTTTTTGAATGATCCATCAATGCGGATCGCATAAAAGATATTTTTACTTGGTAAAATGCGGTCAATTTCTTCTTCCAGTTCTTTGGACGTCATTGGTGCATCAATTCGATGAACAATATCTGTTTCAAAGAAAGCTAGAGAGCAGAATGGTGAATAATCTTGATCGGTGACTGGTGTCGCTGTTCCATCCGAGCGCAGCCGGTAGAATGCACCGTCAAAGCCGATCAGCTCCCCATCTAATTGATTAAATGTACCGATGCCGAAATCACCGTGTTCAGGAATATGTGCGAGGGAGAAATCTCCATCATATACGGCTTCAAGCAAGGAGGTCATCGTTGATACTTGATAGACCTCCTGCTGTTTGTCATGCTGTCTTGTGTCATTCTGTTGATTCATTGGGTGCATCATACCCATATCCGCTCACTCCTTTAATGTAATGTATCGAAGTCTTATCTGACGTTCGCTGTGTGTTTTTTGCGATAGACTTCTGGCCATTTTTGACTGGCGAGGTCAGGGTTATCTTGATAGTCAATCGGAATATCAATGATCACGGGTCCTTCTATGTTTATACCCTTTTGAAGGACGGTTGAAAGCTCCTCAGGTGAGTTGACCCGTAATCCAGTTGCTCCAAAGCTTTCCGCATATTTCACTAAATCGATCTGACCGAATTCAACGCATGATGTACGGTCATATTTCATTTCCTGCTGGAACGCAACCATGTCGTATGTGCTGTCGTTCCAAACAAGGTGAACGAGGTTTGTCTTTTTGCGGACAGCTGTTTCTAACTCCATTGCGGAGAAGAGAAAACCGCCATCACCCGAAACCGAAATAATCTTTTCATCTGGATTCAATATAGAAGCCGCAATTGCCCATGGTAATGCGACGCCTAATGTTTGCATGCCGTTACTCACCAAGAATGAGTTCGGTTCATAGACGCGGAAGTGACGGGACATCCAAATCGCGTGGGATCCGATATCACATGTGACCTTTGTGTCATCAGGAATCAGGCGTCTCAATGTATGAATGACATCCAGCGGGTGAGATCGATGACTTTCTCTTTCTGGTGCCTTTTCAATGTCGATTAATAGCTCCTGTAATTCAGTGACTAATTCTATGTTCTCTTTGCATAGAGAAAGAGGAACACTGTCATGCGCTAGATGTTTGACGGTTTCAGAAATATTGCCTACAAGCTCAAGCGCTGGCTCATAAAAATGATCAATATCTGCCTGCATGTCATCAACATGGATGATCTGGCGCTGCTGCGGCTGAAGATTCCAATGCTTCGGATCATACTCGATTGGATCAAAGCCTATGGTCAAAAGGACATCTGCTTGTTCAATGAGAAGGTCCCCCGGCTGATTACGGAATAAGCCGATTCTACCTACATATTGAGACTCGAGCTCTCTTGAGAGAACGCCGGCTCCTTGGTACGTTTCAACAAATGGGATACCAAGTGTTTTTAATAATGCTCTTGTGGCATTTGCAGCAGCTGGACGACTGGCTTTCATTCCCACAATCGCAATAGGTAAGTGTGCATTTTGAATTTTGGCGATAGCCGAACTGATGAGAGCATCCGGTGCAGGACCTAATTCTGGAGAAGGGTGAGCAGACACTGCTGTTTGTGTGGTGTGTTCTGTCACGACATCTTGAGGAAAGCTGATAAATGCTGCTCCAGCCTGCCCTTTTTGTGCCGCGCGAAAAGCATTTGTTAATGCTTCTGGTATATTATGAACGTCTTGTACTTCAACACTATATTTGGTGACTGGTTTGAATAATGCCGCATTGTCGAGTGATTGATGTGTTCGTTTCAGCCGATCTGCACGAATGACGTTTCCAGCGATTGCGACAACAGGATCACCTTCTGTATTGGCTGTTAATAGACCTGTTGCTAAATTAGATGCACCAGGACCTGATGTGACGAGACAAACACCTGGTTTGCCGGTTAAACGTCCGACAGCAGCTGCCATAAAGGCTGCATTTTGTTCGTGTCTGCATAGGACAAGCTCTGGACCTCTGTCTTTTAATACATCAAATACAGCGTCAATTTTTGCACCTGGAATGGCAAAAACATGGGTCACACCTTGAGCGATCAGCGTATCGACAATCAACTCTGCTCCTCGTCTTGTTAGGGGTTGTGCTTGAGATTTCATTTACCCCGCACTCCTTTCGGCAAGTAAAATTTTTATGAAAATATATTTTCATGATATGATTTACTATACATTTCATAAAATAAAATTTCCAATATATGTTTAACGAAGTTTTGATATGTTTCACGAATAAGTGTGTGAGGAGTGAAAGGATGGAACTGAGACATTTGCAGTATTTTGTCACAGTAGCGGAGGAGCTGCATTTCGGCAGAGCAGCCGCACGGTTGAATATGACACAGCCTCCACTTAGTCAGCAAATTAAGCAGTTTGAGGAAGAATTGGGTTTTCCTTTATTTCACCGGTCGAAACGGGTGGTGGAGCTAACAGCTGCTGGAAAGGTCTTTTTACATGAGATTAGGGGAGTGCTGCAACAGCTTGATAAAGCGGTTGATCATGCCCGTCACACAGCAAGAGGAGAGCTGGGGAAAATCATCATAGGTTTTGTTGGAACGGCGACGTATGATATTCTGCCGCCCGTTGTACGTGAATTCAGGGAGCTGTATCCCTCTGTCAGTATCGAGCTGCAGCAGCTTTCTGTTCCGCAGCAGCTAGAGGCACTGTTAAATGGTGAGATTGATATCGGTTTCTTACATCCTACAGCGCCGCATGAAGAACTAGTCAGTCGTTTGATGAAGCAAAGTGAATGTATTTTTGCGATTCCAAAAAATCATCGATTGGCTCAACAAGAGACTGTCACGATTGAAGATATCCGTCATGAACCGATTATTTCTTTATCACAGGAATCGTGGCCATCCCTTTATCAGCACTTTGTCCTGCTATGTGAAAAGTACGGATTTTCTCCAAATATCGTGCAGGAAGCGGCGGAATATCAAATGATCATTGGCCTTGTCACAGCAGGGATCGGTATTGCAGTGATTCCAAAATCAGCCCGGCGTTTATTTAATCTGGATGTTGTTTATCGAGCCATTGAGGGTGAACAGCTTCTGGCGGAATGGACGATTTCCTATAGACGGGAAAATCATAATCCCGCTTTATTTCATCTTGTCCACCATATCCTGCATCGCACCGAGCTGGAATAAGAGGTATAGGGAACGGGTTATGGTATGATGTCGTTACATTAAAAGGAGGCGTACCTGAATTGATTACATTGCAAATGGATCAGCTGTCACGAAAAGAGGCATATAAATTATTATCTGGATCTATCGTTCCAAGACCAATTGCGTTTATTACAAGTCTATCTAAAGAAAATGTCGTCAATGCCGCACCATTTAGTTTCTTTAATGTCATCAGTGGACACCCACCGCTCATTGCCGTTTCTATCGGTCGACGTGAAGGTCAGATGAAAGATACTGCGCAGCATATTATCGATAGGGAAGAGTTTGTCATTCATGTGAGTGATGAAGCCATAATAGAAGATATTAATGAAACAGCTGCTACGCTGCCGCAGGAAGAGAGTGAGCTGGATCGAACCGGTCTTCATCAAGTAGAGAGTCATGTCATTTCAGTGCCGGGGATCAAGGAAGCGCGCATTCGTTTTGAATGTCAGCTGGAAAAACATCTCACCTTTCAAAATGATGAAGGGGAGATCACGGTCGATCATATCATTGGCCGGGTTGTATGTGCACATTTAGATGAGGGTGTTTATGATGTAGAAAAAGGCTATGTTTCTACTAATGAACTGAAACCAGTCGCGCGACTAGCAGGTAATGATTATGCCCATTTAGGCACGTCATTTGTGCTGAAAAGACCACAGTAATCAAAAAACCCCCGAGTGATGCTCGGGGGTTTTTGGTTTTTTGATTGTTTTTTGTTCGAATTTTAAGAAATAACCGGTTGAATTGCTGAAATAATAATGATAAACCAGTTCAATACATTATTTTTATATATAAACATTAAGCAATACTCTGAAATTTTCCGTTGAATAAAAGGATATATTTCTCGATACTGTATCATCCTGAGTAAGATCATGTAGATGCAGTGAAAATGTTGATTTTAACAGCAACGACAGATAAATACAATACTATAACAAACATCATACCATGAGATATAATGAAAATGATTTATAATAAATTAAGATTTTAATGACTCAAAGAGAGGCGAATCTAATAATGAAAATTATAAATCTGTTATAATACTTATAGTATTATAGAATAGTCTAAATAGAACAAATTTAGATTAAATAGACTTTATAAGATAAATATGTAAATTCGGGGTTTTATTTAATATATATATATGGTATTATAAATTTTGGTATTGATGGTAATCAAAATTTATAGAGAAGGTGTTGTAAAAGTTGAAAAAATCAAGTTTATTTTCAGTAGTAATGTTAGTATTATTTTCTTTTGTGATGGTTGTCCCGACATTTGCTAAAACTAATCAATATAGTTTTACGATGGAAAAAAGAGCTGTGAATGGATCAGATTTAGGGAAATATTATACTCTAAGTAAAGGATCAGCTAAAATTTCAGGAAGTCAATGGCAATCTAAAAAATTACCTAATGCAAAGGGACCTAATTTAGTATATTATGAACTAAGAAACAAGACAACCGGCAATATGTTTGGTACAGTTACTTCTAGGCCTAATGCGAATGGGAGTAGTAATAAAGTCTCTGGTACATTTAAAGGTCTAGGTGGAGGAAATAAATATTATTTGTTTATATATAAAATAGAAATAGATGGAAGGCATTTGAAAGGTTCTGGGAAAGTATATAATTAATAAAACAGAAGAGAATTTATTTATAAATTCTCTTCTGTTTTATTTACTTAGGAGAGCTATACATTATGATTATATTTTTTGAAGGCTGGATACTCTATAGTTTTTTATTTATATATATAGTTTTTGCTGCATTACTCAAATTTAAGTATAATAAAAGTTATACATATCTATTGTTCTTTTCAATTATGACCTTTTATGTATATCATGTTATAAACTTAACTCAATTCCCAATTACTATTGATGACACTCAAAGAGAAAATTTTAAAGAAGTATTCGGTGAAAAAAATAATGTTTTAGTAGAAATGAATTTAATTCCTTTTAGTGAAGGTGTTAGTTTAGCCAGTCTTTATAATGTATTCATGACGATACCTTTAGGTTTTGGTTTACCATTTCTAATTAAGGCAACATTTAAAAAGATATTTTCAGTAGGTTTGTTAGTTGGCATACTATTTGAAAGTTTTCAATTGATTGTTGGATTATATGCGGGTTATTCCTTTAGAGTGGTAGATATCGATGATATAATTTATAACCTTTTAGGCACAATAATTGGATATGTATTCGTGTTTAAACTATTTATATTGTTTTTCAAACTAATATTGAGTAAATTTGAAATAGATTTCAATCCAATTATTAGTCATATTTATGAAGCAGGCCAGCCATTAAAAAATAAGGCTGTAGATAAATAGAAAACCCCCGAGGGAAATCGGGGGTTTTCTGTTTATTTCTTCTGTTCTAGTTTCAGTGGAGCTGCGATGTTCTTTTGTACTTTTTTCCCTTTTAATACGTCGTTTGCAGCACCGACTGCCAGTTGACCGATCAGCTCTGGCTGCTGTGCAACTGTTGCAGAGAGTTTTCCTGCTTTGATTGAGTTGAGTGCATCTTCGTTCCCATCAAAGCCAACGACAAGAATGTCTTTCCCAGAGCTTTGAATCGCCTCTAGCGCGCCAAGTGCCATTTCATCATTGTGGGCAAAAACGGCTTTGATGTCAGGGTTTCCTTGAAGGAGGTTTTCCATGACATTCAGTCCTTTTGTCCGGTCGAAGTCAGCAGCTTGTTTTGCTGTCACTTTTAGGTCTTTATCTGCTATTTGATGGAATCCTTTTCCGCGCTCACGTGTAGCGGAAGCACCTGGTACGCCTTCTAATTCAGCGACTTTTGCTCCTTTGCCGAGCTTGTCGATGATAAAGTTAGCTGCCATTTCGCCGCCTTTGACGTTATCTGAGGCGACAAGTGCTTCTACCTTTCCACTTTCGGCTGAGCGGTCTAATGTGATGACAGGTATATCAGAAGCGTTCGCTGATTCGACAGCGGTTGATATGGCAGATGAATCCGCTGGGTTGATGAGCAATGCGTCGACACCTTGCTGAATTAAATCTTCTACATCACTTGTTTGTTTAGCTGAATCATTTTGTGCATCTGCAATCACGACGTCAATGCCTAGCTTTTTCGCTTCTTTTGTCACACCGTTTTTCAAAGAAACGAAGAATGGGTTATTTAATGTCGAGATTGACAGCCCAATCTTGATGTCTTTTTTCTTGCCATCTTTTGATGACTTGGCCCACTCAGGTGGTTCAAGTGAGCAGGCAGAAAGCATGAACAATGAGAGAGTCAGGATGAGAATAAGATATTTTTTCATAGCAGCTGCCTCCTTAAGCAGATTTCTTTCTGTCTAGCAGGACTGCAATCAAGATGACAATCCCTTTCACAACAGATTGATAGAATGATGAAACACCAAGTAAGTTCATACCATTGTTCAGGACACCGATAATAAGTACCCCGATGAGTGTGCCGACAATTCGTCCTCTTCCGCCGGACAGGCTTGTCCCGCCAAGTACGACGGCAGCAATGGCGTCAAGCTCATAGGACGTACCAGCTGTTGGCTGTGCAGAATTCAGACGAGATGTTAAGATCGCACCTGCTAAGGCAGACATGAAGCCTGCTAATGAATAGATCATAATTTTCACGCGCGGTACTTTGATGCCTGAGATGAGAGCCGCTTTTTCATTCCCACCAATCGCATATGTTCTTCTGCCGAAAGGCGTTTTGTGAAGCAGTACCCAAAGGACGATAAAGGTGAGAAGCATCGTGATCGCTGGAACAGGAATGCCTAAGAAATATCCGCGGCCAAATAATTGGAATGCATAGTTAGAGCCAAGCCCAGTAATCGGGTTTCCATCTGTATAAACGAGTGTCAAACCTCTGAAAATCGTCATTGTCGCAAGTGTTGCGATAAAAGGGGCCATTTTTCCTTTTGTGATTAAAAGACCGTTGATCATCCCAAGAACGGCACCGATGATACAGCCGACGATAATGGCTAAAATCGGGTCCATGCCAGAAACGATAAAGCCGGCAGTCAGGGCACTGGACAGTGCAAGAATGGCACCGACTGATAAATCAATACCTCCAGTTAAAATAACAAACGTCATCCCAAAGGCAATGAGGGCATTAATGGAGATTTGTCTCAGTAAGTTTAAGATGTTTAAAGGTTCTAAAAAGGCCGGGTTTAAAATAGAAACAATGGCGACAAGGATGATGAGTCCTAAGAATGGCCCAAGCTTTTGCATGATGTGATCAAATCGTCCATTTGAAGTAAGTGGTTTCATGTTACTTCCCTCCTGTAGCTAGTGTCATAATTCGTTCCTGTGTTGCTTCTGTTTTGTCTAATTCTCCGCTGATGGTTCCTTCATGAATGACGAGTACTCGATCGCTCATCCCGAGTATCTCTGGGAGTTCAGAGGAGACCATTAAAATGGCAACGCCTCGATCAGTCAGTTCATTCATTAACTGATAGATTTCTCGTTTCGCTCCGACGTCGACACCTCGTGTCGGTTCATCTAAAATCAAGACCTTTGGCTGTATGCCGATCCATTTGGCGATGACGACTTTTTGCTGATTTCCACCAGACAGGCTTCGGGCAGAAATGTCAGAGGAAGCCGTTTTAATCGTCAGTCGTTTGATGAGCAGGTCGACAAAATCCTGTTCATTTTTCTTATCAATCAGTCCCTTTGGAGAGAAGCTTTTTAAGTTTGGCAGACCGATGTTTTCTCGGATGGATGCATCAAGCATGAGCCCTTCATCCTTGCGATCTTCTGTGATAAAGCCGATACCGAGCTTGACAGCATCACTTGGTTTTTTAATAACAGCCTTTTTTCCGTGAACCCAGATTTCTCCTTGGTCAAGAGGATCAAGGCCAAAGAGTGATCGCATCATTTCGGTCCGGCCAGCCCCCATTAAGCCTGCAACACCGACGATTTCTCCAGCTTTAACTGAGAAACTGATATCTTGAAATTGTCCTTTTTTCGTTGCTTGTTTCACCTCGAGGATAATATCTCCTGTAGAAGGCGTACGCTCAGGATATCGATCTGTCAATTCACGGCCGACCATTTTTTTGACGACTTCATGGAAATTCGTTTCAGGTATGGCTTTCGTATCGACCGTTTTCCCATCACGCATGATCGTAATCCGGTCACAGATTGCAAAGATTTCCTCCATACGGTGAGAAATATAGACGATGGAAACGCCTTCTTTTTTGAGAGATTCAATGACCTGGAAGAGCTTTTCAATTTCACGTTCCGTTAGAGCTGCTGTCGGCTCATCCATGATGATGACTTTCGCATCGGTCATTAATGCCTTTGCAATCTCAATCATTTGTTTTTGTCCAACAGAACAGCTTCCTGCCTCTTGATCAAGCGAGAGATTCACAGACAACCGGTCCAGCTGCTTTTGCGCGAGGACCTTCATTTTCTTTGTGTCTAGCAGCCCGAGCTTCGTATAGATTTCTTTCCCGATGAAGAGGTTCTCCAGGACGGTCATATCCGGCCATATATTGAGCTCCTGATGAATGAAGGCAATGCCGTGCTGTTCCGCTTCTTTTGGATTTTTGAAAGCGGTTTCTTTTCCGTCGATTTGTATCGTTCCTTGATCTAAAGAATAAAGACCTGTAAGCAGGTTCATTAAAGTTGATTTTCCCGCACCATTTTCACCCATGAGTGCGTGGACTTCGCCTGTGACGAGGTCAAAGGAGACCCCGGAGAGAACGGTGTTTTTCCCAAAAGCCTTATGGATGTTATGCATCTCTATGTTCATATCTGGCTCCTCCTTTTAAAAGATGACACCGGCATGAAGAATGCAGTTTGCGTATGGGGTGGCTTCACCCGTTCGAATGACTGCTTTTGCCTGTTTGGTCATGTCTTTGAACGTCTCGTGGTCTACTTCATGTAATGGTTTTGAGAACGCTTTCTTAAGAAATAAATGATCTCGTTCATTGGCCTCTTTGATTTCACTAGCCACAGTCATGTTTTCAACAGCCATTTCCTGAAGAAGGAGGGAGGTGACCTCCTGAAAGGACGGTGTGCCGATTGATAATGCCAGATCGATTTTGACTGGACCTTCTGGAATAGGGAGACCGCAGTCTGCGATGACGATTGTATCTGTATGGCCAAGGTCAGCAAGCACCTTGGCGATATGGCTGTTTAGGATGCCGTTTTTTTTCATTTCTTTTTCTCCAATTCTTCTCTTGTTGGCATGCCGCCTTGTGCGCCAAACTTTGTGACAGACATTGATGCTGCAAGGTTGGCAAAGGCAAGTGCGTCATAGAGGGATTTGCCTTCTGTTAGGGCGACAGCCAAGGCTCCGTTAAAGGTATCGCCAGCTCCTGTTGTGTCGACTGCTTCGACAGGTACACCTGGAACTAACACTTCTTTCGATCCATCAAAATATCGAACCCCATTTTTCCCTTCTGTGACTAGTAATTTGTTAGGGTATTGACGCAAGGCATCTTCAATTGGCAGACCATCAAACATCAGAACAGCTTCGTGTTCATTCGGCGTAATGTAAGCAGCCTGATCTAAAACCTGCTGCGATACTTTGCGGGCTGGTGCAGGGTTTAAAATCACAGGGATTTCTTTTTCACTGCAAATGGAGCAGACCGCTTCGACCGTTTCTTCAGGTATTTCCTGCTGGATAAGAACCATCCCAATATCATCAATTGTAGAAAGAGCATCATTTACATAGTCAGGAGTGACCTCATTATTTGCCCCTTTGACCACGACAATGCTGTTATCACCTTCTGCTAAAATGATATGAGCTGTGCCGCTCTCCATTTCGGTAACCGGTTTCATATATGAGGTGCGGACACCTTGTTTTTGTAAATTGCTCAGAATTTCCTGACCATAGGCGTCATCACCAACTCGGCCGACCATATATACATCTGCACCGAGTCTGGCACTTGCGACTGCTTGATTGGCACCTTTTCCGCCTGGGACCGTTTTAAACGATTCGCCTAAAACCGTTTCCCCGGCATTTGGCCGTTTATCTGATGTGACGACTAAATCCATTGAACAGCTTCCTACTACAACAATATGACTCATTGTGAATCCACCTTTCTTGTGGTCTCTCGTTCAATAAAAGAGACGGGCATTTGAATAACTGGCTGATCTATCGGTTGTTTCTGAATCGCTTTGATTAACAGCTGTGCCGCTTCTTTCCCCATCTCATAGGCGGGTTGCCTAATGGTCGATAAGGAAGGGAAAAGCAGCTCGCTTTGCGGAATATCATCAAATCCAATGATTTGAACGTCTCCTGGAATGGCTTTTCCAATACGAAGCGCTTCATGGATGACCGCTGTTGCGACGATGTCATTGCTGGCAATGATCCCATCTGTTTCAGGGTACAGCTGGAAGAGGGCTTTGGCGCTTTTTCGGGCTTCTTGAAAGGAAAAGGAAGCATTAGACATCACATGAAAGTCGACACCTGTATCCGTGAGAACATCGAGTGCGCCCTTGAAGCGCTGCCGAGCTGTTTGTAGATGGGCAGGTCCTTTTAGCAGTGTGATCTGCCGGCTGCCGCGTCTAATTAATTCCATTGCGGCCATTTTCCCGCCAGCTGCAGCATCTGCAAAAACAGAAGGTGCATGTGGAACGGTTCGATCTAAAAACACAACAGGTAAATCATCATCGTTGTATATAGCTGATTCAGGTTCATTTGTGACTGCGATGACACCGACCACTTGATTTTGTTTAAAGGTTTGTAAGTAGGCCATTTCCTTCTCTCGATCCTCATCACTGTTCCCGAATAATAACCGAAAACCGTGCGCATGAATCTCATCCTCAACACCTCTAGCTAGTTGAGGAAAGAAGGGGTTTGTGATATCAGGCAAGATTAAGCCGATTAAGCGTGATTCTCTTTTGAAAAGGGATCTAGCCACTTCATTGGGAAAGTAGTTCAACTCCTGCATCGCTTGTGTCACGCGGGTTTTCGTATCTGAATGGACGTATCCAGTATCATTGAGCACGCGTGAAACAGTGGCAACAGACACTTGTGCAGCTTTTGCAACATCTTTAATGGTAGCCAATGGAGAGCCTCCCTTCATGAATGTGTAACCGTTTACACACATAGATTATCACGAAAGCATCAAAATGACAATCTAAAAAAAATAAAAAAAGAAAAGAAAGATGACTTCTTCCTTTTCTTAACTAATAATACCTGTTTGTGTAATGTTCACTTTCACTTTTGGAATGATTTTCACCTTCGGATAATCGGTGACCCAGTTCATTTTCATATACTCATCATAGTGTCTTACCCGATATTTTCTGCCAAGGCTGAGAACGTCAGAATTCGCTTCTTGCAGGGCGGCAATGACTTTTTCAGCGTCTTTTGTGAAAATAGCTGATAGCCTTTTATTTAACATTTCAATTTTTTTATCTGTATCTAAATTGTCTTTCGGGTATTCAATAACAGAGGTGGTGAATTCAAACTCAAGAGAGAAGGTTAAGTTTCGGTGATCAGGATTGACGATTTTAATGTCTCTCTTTGAATCGGTTACTTGAACGGTGATGTAATTGTTCTCTTTTAATTTCATATCACTTCTTACTTTTTTCGTGAAGTTTGCATAGCTGCCCATTTTTCCATCCATAATGGTGAGCAGAATGGCATCCTGGGCATAGAGTTCACCTTTCTTTTTCTCATTATCAAATAAGGCAACCCCCCTCACACTCGTTAACTTTTTTGACTTATCGTAGTAGAGTAACGGCAGTGTGAAATCCTCACCGGTTTGCAGCATTTTGGACCGGATATTTTGAATGTTCTTAGGTGAAACTTGTGAGGAGCGTGATGCAGAAGTGATCAGGTTGTTTAAATAGTCGCTCACAATAAGTTTTTCCTTGAGCAGTTGATTGATTAAATCTACACAGCTCCCGCCTTGCACCACTGCCAAGTTTGCGAGTAAAGGGCTTTTGGGATCGCGGTAAAACATATCTAAGTAAGGGAGCAGCCGGTTTTGGGCAAATTCATCACCGATCAGCAGCACACGCATTTTCGACATATCGATTTTTTGGTCTACACTCCGGCTAAAGTTGCTTCTTGCTTTTCTTAAAGTAGGCGCATCGGTTGTGAGAACAGTGGTTAAATAACTGCCGGTATTTCCTTGCTGCATACTTTGAGACTGCTGCACCTTTCGATAGGTAATCGAATATCTCGCATTGTCATCCTCTCCTTGATCAACAGCTGAAGTTAAAACAAGAGAGATGTCTTTTAATAGGTTTTGATCCCAGCAGCCTGGCATGAAAATGAGAGAAACACACATAAGCAGTGTCAACATGTACTTATGACGCATGTGATTTCACCTTCTTTTTGCGGTGTTTGATCAAGATAATAACGGCCATCATGATCGGAAGTGTGTAAATAAATGAATATTGTGCAACAGTGGTAAAGTCATTAAAGCGCTGAATTCTAAAGTTATCAGTTGAAAGATAACAGCTTGCAGCATAAATCAAAATGGCAAAATAGTAGACATATTTTTTGTGATTTTTTTTCTTCAGCATACTGGATACACCATTTGCACAAAAGTACAGATAATTACTCAGTGTAGCTAGAATGACAAAGACCCAAAAGCTTAGAAAAATTAAATCCGTCCGCTCAATGACACCGAACGTAATGGTTTTTAAAAGGTACAAAACAGGATTCGGGATGACATTAAGCTCAGCCGGGCTGAAAAACATAAAACAAATTAATGTAATAAATAGGTAGTAAAGTGTCGTACATATATTTGAAATGGTCATCACTTTATATCGTTCCTTAATGGAGCCCTTCATTAGTGGAGAGATGACCAGAATCATCTCAAATCCATTCATTGACAATACCACATCCTTCAATCCAATTTGGAGTTGAGAAACATCCGTTTGGAAAAAAGGCATGAGATAATCAATATTGGTTCCTTTCAATGCATAGAACATCAATAGAGAGAGCATGAGCAAAAAGGGCGTTAAGATAAAGTTGAATCTGACAATGGCTGTAATTTGCTCCTTTGCGATATAGATAATGCATATCATGAGTAATAGGTTAATGACCCAGTTTGGTGTAAGCGGGAGCACCCATATGCCAAGAATCCTTGTGAATATTGAAAGCACAACGATACAAACCGAGGCAAAGTATACCGTATAGAGCGTGACCAAGATGCGTCCAATCCATTTTCCAAAGACCTCAATCAGCACTTGGAAAAATGACGTTTCAGGATACTTGTAGATGATATAAAGAAAAATCGTATTGATGATCTGTATAAAAAAACACGCTAAAATAATCGCCATCCAGCCATCGTGTCCTATGTCTTTCATCAGCAAATGGGGGAGAGCTAAAATTCCAACACCAATTTGAGATTGGATAATAAAAAAAACAGCTTGAGGTGGAGATATTTTATTTTTCATCTTTCTTTTTCCACCCTCTCAGTTGTTCAATTTGTTTGCTCTTTTGCGGATTTAAATAAACAGGTCGGTTCTTGTACATCCACATTGGGAGTCGAACCACAGTATCTTTTAAGTCCTGCCAGTTAAATGGAGCAACAGGTGATAAATATGGTACCCCTAGTGATTCTAAGCGGCATAAATTCATGAGCATAATGGCGAGCCCAAATGAAATGCCAATAAATCCAAACATCGATGCCATAAACATGAGCGGAAAACGAAGCATCCTGATGGTGGACGTCATTTCAAACGACGGAAGTACAAATGAAGCCACAGCTGTTACAGCGACTACAATCACTTGGACATTCGAAATAAGTCCTGCTTGTACAACCGCATCCCCAATAACCAAACCACCTACGATTCCAATGGTCTGCCCGATTGGTTTAGGCAGACGCACTCCAGCCTCACGTATGAGTTCAATCGTGATCTCCATCAAAATAGCCTCTATTAATGGAGGAAAGGGAATTCCGATAATAGAGTTCTTCATCGTAATGGCTAGTTCATCTGGGACAACCTCATAATGAAACGCAATAACAGCAATATAAAAAGATGGCAATATAACTGCGATAATGCAGGCAAGATAACGCAAAATTCGAATAAACGTAGCAGGAATCCAGCGGCTGTTATAATCATCCGGTGACTGAAAGAAGCTAAAGAACGTGATAGGCAGAATGATGGCCATTGGACTACCATCCATGAGTACGACTATTCTGCCTTCAAGGATCGCAGATCTCACCTTATCAGGGCGTTCTGTATCAATCAGCTGCGGGAAAATAGAAAATGAATCCTCCTCAATTGCCTCAACGATAGAGCCAGGACTTAACAGTGTGTCTACTTTAATAGAAGAAATCCGTCTGTTGACCTCTTCGACCTTTTCTTGATTGGCAATATCAGATATATAAACCGTTGCAAGCTTTGTTTCCGATTTTGTACCGATCTTATGATATTGAATGGCGAGCTTCCGATCATTTAAATGGGAACGCAGTAAGTAGATATTGGTATCAAGACTTTCAACAAATCCATCATGTGCGCCTGCGATAATACTTTCCGAAGAAGGTTCAGAAATAGAGCGCAGCGGAGGCTGTCCAACAGCAAATAGCTTAATTTGTGAGGAGTTTTCATCAAGAAAGGCAATACTTCCTGCAATAATACTGTCTGTGATCAGCGTCAAGTCGCCTGTTTCAAGTGTGCTAAGAGATTTTGTATAATCCTGCTTTCCAGGAGGGCCTAACAAGTTGCCGATGATGAAATCATTTAGTTTTCCTTCATCTATTCTTGTTTTTATAAAAAGCAGCGCAGATTTCGTCTCATTCACCATTAATTCTCGGTATTCAAAATCACCGCTTTGCTGAAATGTTTTTTTCAGGATCCGGATTTTTTCCTCGAAGCTGCCTGATAAAAAATGCAGGCGAGTTTGCTCATTGGTGTTTGGCATCTTTAGCCTCCTCTCACAGATTTTTTAACCATAGTGTAAGCGGAGATGCGAATTTTATTCGTCACCTTTGGTGAAAGCATGACATGAGCTGACAACTTTCAACTAAATTCATATTAAAAATGTTAAGAAATGATGAATCTTGATAAAAACAAATGAATAATGTTTCATTGTTTAGGTCATAAGGTGCGAATCTCGTAAAGAGAAGGTACACCTAAATGATCAATGTTTTACATCTTATCCCAATTTTTCGTGACCTAAAAATAAGCAGATGACTTGATTTTTTTAGAGGTGACCTTTGTCATAGGTCAACACACAGCAATCTGACCAATGAGAATGACTTTCTAACCTGTTCGTTCAAAAATATAAAACATTCCAAAACACGCACTATTTATTTAAAGCGCTGATATGACTGATGTTATAGAGAATAAAAGGCTTTAAAACATTGATTCAAAATACATCTTAATAATTGTCGAAAAATTTAGGGAGAAAAGGACAAAAGATTTTCGGATCATTGATGTTAACGCTTTCTCTTGAATTCAGCAGAAATTCAGGCTGATTTTTGTCCGTCTTTTGGCCTTTTCATTTAAAGGATAGGTAGGCAAAAAAGCCTTTTGATTAGAGGAATTTGGCATACGAGGAAGTGAAAGATTATGTTACATAATACCGATTGTGATTTTATGCTGAACCTATATACTGTTGATTGAATTTACATATCACACTCATAAAAAAAGGAGATGTAGATAAGCGATGTGGTTAATCGTTATAGCCTGTGTCATCATGTTAGGGATTGGCTTTATTGAAAAGAAGCGTCATCAGAAAAATATCGATGCCCTGCCGGTGCGCGTCAATATTAATGGTATTCGCGGAAAGTCTACCGTCACAAGATTGACAACCGGTATCTTAATGGAGGCAGGTTATAAAACTGTCGGTAAAACAACGGGAACGGATGCAAGAATGATTTATTGGGATACGCCAGAGGAGAAACCGATTAAAAGGAAACCGCAAGGACCGAATATCGGAGAGCAGAAGGAAGTTATGAGAGAAACAGTTGAAAGAGGAGCAAATGCCATCGTCAGTGAATGTATGGCGGTAAATCCAGATTACCAAATTATCTTTCAGGAAGAGCTGCTTCAAGCAAACATTGGCGTAATCGTAAACGTTCTTGAAGATCATATGGACGTCATGGGGCCAACACTTGATGAAATAGCAGAAGCCTTTACAGCGACAATTCCTTACAATGGACACTTGGTTATTACGGATAGTGAATATACGGATTTCTTTAAAGAGATTGCGAAAAAACGCAACACAGAAGTCATTGTTGCAGATAATTCCAAGATTTCTGATGAGTTTTTGCGGAAATTTGAGTACATGGTTTTCCCAGATAATGCTTCACTGGCACTTGGTGTTGCCCAAGCATTAGGGATTGATGAAGATACGGCATTCAGAGGAATGTTAAATGCGCCACCTGATCCAGGAGCGATGAGAATTCTTCCATTAATGGACGCGAAAACACCTGGACACTTTGTAAATGGATTTGCGGCAAATGACGCATCCTCTACATTGAACATTTGGAAGCGTGTGAAAGAAATTGGATATCCAACAGATGAACCGATTATTATTATGAACTGCCGTGCGGATCGAGTAGATAGAACGATCCAGTTTGCGGAGGATGTACTTCCTTATATTGAAGCAAGTGACCTTGTCTTAATTGGTGAAACAACAGATCCAATTGTGAAGGCATATGAGGAAGGGAAAATTCCGGCTGACCACTTACACAACCTTGAATATCAATCTACAGAACAAATTATGAATATGCTTGAGAAAAAGCTTCATAATCGAGTGGTTTATGGAGTCGGCAATATCCATGGTGCCGCTGAACCGTTAATCGAAAAAATTCAAGAATACAAAATTAAGCAGCTTGTCAGCTAGGAGGAAATATAGAAAATGTTCGGATCAGATCTTTATATCTCGTTAATTTTAGGTGTTCTACTCAGTTTAATCTTTGCAGAAAAAACAGGAATCGTACCAGCTGGACTTGTTGTTCCGGGTTATCTGGCGCTCGTATTTAACCAGCCAGTCTTCATTTTAGTCGTCTTATCTGTCAGCTTGCTTACGTATGTGATCGTTCGTTTTGGCTTATCAAAATTCATGATTTTATACGGACGCAGAAAGTTTGCTGCGATGTTGATTACAGGGATTGCCTTAAAACTCATATTTGATTTCTTCTATCCAGTGGTCCCATTTGAAATAGCAGAATTCCGCGGAATTGGAATCATCGTCCCTGGATTGATTGCGAATACGATTCAAAAGCAAGGTCTTACAATTACCCTTGGAAGCACGTTACTTCTAAGTGGTGCAACATTTGCCATCATGTATGTTTACTATCTATTTTAAGATAAGGTGTGTCCAATGATGAATAAAAAATTGAGCTTTCAGGAAAAGCTGCTGAAAATCACAAAGAACCAAAAGAAAAAGACGAATAAACACGTACTCATTGCTTTACCGATCGTCATTGCTTGTACATTTCTATTTACGTTTATCGGGAAAGCACAAGTGCCAACTGTACAAAAGAATCCAGAAAACATCCTGACCGCTTCGTTTGTCGGTGACATTATGTTTGGAAGAAACGTAGAGAAAGTAACAGAACGCTATGGTAAAGAGCATCTCTTTCGCTATGCCAAGCCATATTTTGATGTGTCAGATTATGTGACAGGAAACTTTGAGCATCCAGTCGCATCAGATAAAGAACAGGCAGCCCAAAAGAATATTCATTTAAAAACAGATGAAGATTCTGTCCAAGCATTGAAGGATTTAAATTTCTCTGTCTTAAACTTTGCCAATAACCATGCGGCAGACTATGGTGAAAAAGGGCTGAATAATACAATCGATGCCTTTGAACAAACTGACATGGATTATACAGGTGCAGGTCGTAACCTCCAAGATGCGAAGCAGAACATTTCATACAAAGAAGTAAATGGTGTCAAAATTGCAACGCTTGGTTTTACAGATGTGTATGGGAAAGATTTCAAAGCAACGAATCGCCATGCGGGTATTCTGCCAGCCGATCCATCTATCTTTATTCCGATGATTTCGCAGGCTGCTGAAAAGGCAGATCTCGTCGTTGTTCATGCTCACTGGGGACAGGAGTACAACAATGAAGTAAACGACAGACAAAAAGAATTGGCAAGAGCGATGTCTAAGGCCGGTGCTGATATCATTATCGGTGCTCACCCGCACGTCCTTGAACCGATGGAAGTTTATAATGGAACGGCGATTTTCTATAGCCTAGGAAACTTTATTTTTGACCAAGGCTGGTCAAGAACACGTGATTCTGCACTTGTTCAGTATCATCTGAATGAAGATGGAAAAGCGACATTTGAAGTTGTCCCAATGTACATCAAAGAAGCAACACCTGCCCCAGTAAAAGCAGGATCTCTTGAATCAAAAGCGATTATCCGTATGCTGACCAATGGAACGAATGCGGATTGGAAAGAAAAAGACGGACACATTTTCTTTGAAGTAGATCACGCTGATAAAGTTAAAAACTTAAAAGAAAACGGAGGGAAAGAGAAGAAATGAAATTCCTAAAAGCAAGCTGGCCGTTTGTTGCGTTAATCTTAGTCTTTGTCTTTATGTCTGCTTTTAAATTTAGTGACAGTCTGACAGATCACGAGAAACAAAAGATCTCGGTTGAAATGCAGAAAATTGAACAGCAAAAGCAGTCAAAAGCGGAAGCAGGTAAATAACCTAAATAGGAGAAAGGGCACGCACATCGCGTGTTCTTTTTTTGTCGAAAAAGGGTGTAAAATGAATGGTGTCATGCCGAAACTATAGAAGATAGGAGGGAAAGGATCATGAAATGGAAAGGAATGTTGATCGGAGGGTGTGCGCTTGTAGGGCTGATGTTCATGTCTCAACCAGCGGTATCTGCTCAAACACCATCTCTTTTGGAGCAAGCGGAAAAGCTGATTGGAACGCCTTATCATAAAGGAGGAACCGATCCAAAAACGGGCTTTGATGCATCTGGGTTTATTCAATATGTGTACAAGACATCCGAAACATTTGATTTGCCGCGGAAGGTAATTGACCAATATCAGATTGGAAAAAAGGTATCATGGGAGAAAGCGCAGCCCGGTGACCTTGTGTATTTCCGAAGTCTTGAAGAAACGAAGGATATCCCAACACATGTGGCGTTGTACGCGGGGAACGATCAGGTCATCCATATTACGCTTAGTCAAGGTGTGGTGAAAACGGATGTCAGCAAAAGCAAATATTGGACTGATCGATTTTATGCGGTCAAACGCTTGCCCGGCACACAAAACATTTCTGATGACCCTCTTGTGAAAGATGCGATGACCTATTTAGGTATTCCTTATGTATTTGGAGGAACCGATCCAAAGACTGGATTCGACTGCTCAGGATTTTTACAGTATTTATTTGAAAAATCACTTGGTATTTATTTACCTCGAAGTGCTGAACAGCAGTGGACCGTTGGAGAAAAAGTGGCATTAGACGATATTCGCCCTGGGGATTTTGTCTTTTTTAGCAACACATATAAGCCAGGAATTTCTCATGTAGGTATGTATATTGGAGGCGATCGCTTTATTCATGCGAGCCGTTCTGAAAGTGTGACAATTTCTTATTTGTCTGAATCGTATTGGCGCGAAAAATGGACAGGTGCCAAACGATTAACAGATCTGGAGCTTTCGAAAGAGGACCCTATCGTATCAAAAGCTGCTACGTATATTGGCGAAGTCCCTTATGTCAAAGGCGGTACGAACCCAAAACAAGGATTTGATACAGCAGGGTTCACGCAGTACGTGTATCAAGAAGTGCTTGGCATTGAGTTGCCTCGCTATGCATCAGGTCAAGTCAAAGCAGGTACGCCTGTGAAACGTTCTGAGCTTCAGCCGGGAGATCTTGTCTTCTTTAGCGGGACATCATTGATGCCGGCAATTTATGCAGGATCAAATCAAGTCATTCATGTGACTGTTTCAAACGGTGTTGTCTTAACCAATATGAAAACAAGTACGTACTGGAAGGACAAATATGAAACGGCTGTTAGAATCAAAAAATAAAGAAAAAGCCCGATCAATACTTGTATCGGACTTCTCGACTTCTCTCTAGGCGCTGATCAGACAAGCGTCTTTTTTTCATGGAATTGATTTTGTAAAAGAAGATCAATAAAATAAGCGACACCATCTTCATGATTCCCTTTTGTGATGTAAGTGCTCTTTTCTTTAATGACATCAACCGCATTCCCCATTGCAATGCGGTGGCCTGATTCTTCAAACATAGAAAGGTCGTTTGGGCTGTCACCAATTGCATAAATATGTGAGCGGTCTACACCATAATGGGCTGCGAGTTTTTTCAGGGCATGTCCTTTTCCAGACTCTTTTGGCAGTACCTCAATAATATGTTTTCCAGACGAGGTCAATGAAAGCTCGGGCATGTCTGCCAGAAGATTTCGTGCTTCGGTCAGTTTGTTCATATCAAACGAGAAGCAGAGTAATTTATAGGTCGGTTCATTCGACTCAAAAATTTGACGGATATCATCCACTGGTTTGATGCCAAATTGTTTAAATTGCGTCATGGCTCCTTCCCATAGATCAGCGAGATCCTCATTTGGGTTTGCGCTTTCGATCAGATCAAATTCTGCTTTTAGTTTCTCTTTTCCATCGTAAGGAGAGAGGAGAGCATCGTCCGTATAGACTTCAAAGTAAATGTTTCGTTCCACTAATGCCTTAGCAGCGCGCTTGCCCGCTTCTTGGTCCAATGTGATTCGGCTGAAAAGCTCGTATCCTTCTGTATGGACAGTCCCGCCGTTTGCCGCAATAATGGGGATGTCCAAATCGCCAAGCAGCTCCTTTACATCAAAAGTTGCCCGCCCTGTACAGATGGTCACAATATATCCCGCTTCCTTCGCACGAATCAATGCCTCTCGGTTTTGAGCGGATATTTCACTTTTTGTATTTAAAAGTGTACCGTCTAGATCAATCGCAATCATTTTTTTCATCGCTGTCAAATCCTCCTTCATTCATGCAATAGCCTCTTCAAAGTATGTACGATTTCCTTCATTCTCATAAAAAAAGGATGGTTGATTCCTCACTATCAAGGCTAAACAAAAATGAGCGAATGATCAAGGAAATAAGAAAAAGCGCCCCTTAGGGACGCTTCCAGCGTGTAGACAAACCCTCGCATTCGGTGTCAGGTCTGCGCTCCGGTACTCACGAATCTCAAATTCGCTCTGTTCCGGTGCTCGCCCTTCCTAGGGCTGCAAAGGTTTTCTATCACGCTGAAAAGAAGACAAAGGGCTAAAATCAAGATCATTTTAGCCCTTTGGTCAACAATCTAAAAGCGCCCCAAAGGGACGCTTCTATTTATGATAATTCAAGCTGCTTCTTCAATTCAGTCTTCACTTCGTTCAGCTGGTTTTGATCCAATTGGAAATAATAAACCCCGTTTGGCTGGTAATCAGATCCTTTAAGCTGGATAGTATCAACCGATTTCAATGAAGTTAAAAGCGGGAAAAGACCGACTAACTCCTTCATAGAAAGGGTGGTTGACACATTATCGCCGAGTGTATCAATGATATTGTCGTATGACGGAATAGATGTTAAAGATTTTGATTTATCAAAAATGGCTTTTAACACTTCCATTTGACGCTGTCCACGCATTAAGTCACTATCTGCTTTTCTCGTTCTCACATAGGCGAGCGCTTGATCACCATCTAGTGTATGAGTTCCAGTTTGAAGCACAACCTTGCCTTTTGTATCTTTTTTAATCTGTTTCACAAGGTAATCGTCCTTGATGTTAATAGGAACACCGTTTAATTCGTTGACGATTTCTTTAAATGCTACAAAATTACTTTGGATGACAAAATCGACCGGAATATCTAGTAAATCTTCAACTGTACTTACTGTTAAATCTGCACCGCCAAATGCGTGTGCGTGAGTAATTTTATCAAAACCGTGGCCTGGAATATTAACGTATGAGTCCCTGGGAATGCTTAATAATTTAACGGTTTTGTTTGTGCGGTTAATAGTTGCCAACACCATTGCATCGCTTCGTGCTTGTTTCACTGTTTCGCCCGGTCTGCTATCAATTCCAAGCAGCAAGACAGAAAAGCTGTCTTTTCCTGGATCGAATGCTTCAATCCGTTTCACAGATTGTGCGCCGCGATCAAGAGATACTTGAGCCTTTTTGGCAGCAGTTGTTACTTTGTAGTAGGCGTAGCCAGTAACAGAAGCGGTCGTCAGTAAAAGAATACCAAATATAAAAAGAGTGACTTTCACCCATGGTTTTAAACGCTTTTTCCCTTTGCGTTTACTTCGTGATTGATCCATATATTTTAAACCCTCGCTATGATTTTATAGTAAAGATGTCCTTCTTTATGCTTACAAACTAAAACAAATATACCTTAAAACGGGATATAGTGCGACATTTTTTTCACTAACGCTTAATTGACGTATCCTTCTCGTAAAAAGTTTCAAAGATATACAAATGAAATATATTTGTCATAAAACATCGAAATGTTTGAAATGACAGGAAGTGAGGAAAATGACTTTTCATAGAGTACAGAGACAAAAGTGGGGTTATGAACATGAAAAATCGGAATGGATGGCTTTATTTCTTCGGCGCCCTTGGCGGTGCTTTATATGGCTATGATACAGGTGTCATCTCTGGCGCCATCTTATTTATGAAAGAGGATTTAGGTTTAAATGCTTTTACAGAGGGGCTTGTCGTCAGCTCGATTTTAATCGGAGCGATGCTTGGTTCCTCTCTTTCTGGAAAGCTGACAGACCAATTTGGGCGGAAAAAAGCCATCATCGCCGCAGCGATTTTGTTTATTATCGGCGGATTTGGTACAGCTCTTGCCCCTAATACGGAAGTGATGGTCTTATTCCGAATTGTACTAGGGCTCGCTGTCGGGTGCTCGACAACGATTGTTCCATTATATTTATCTGAACTTGCGCCAAAAGAATCACGAGGGGCACTATCCTCTTTAAACCAGCTCATGATCACATTTGGTATTCTTCTAGCCTATATTGTGAACTACGCTTTAGCGGATGCAGAGGCATGGCGCTTGATGCTTGGAATTGCGGTTGTTCCTTCTGTTCTTTTATTATCTGGAATTTTGTTTATGCCGGAAAGTCCCCGCTGGCTGTTTGTCCACGGACAGGCTGATCGTGCGAAGGAGATATTATCTAAACTCAGAAAAAGTAAGCAAGAAGTGGAAGAAGAAATTTCGGATATTCAAAAGGCGGAAAGTGAAGAAAAAGGCGGTTTTAAGGAATTATTTGAGCCATGGGTACGCCCAGCATTGATTGCCGGTGTCGGCCTAGCCTTTCTGCAGCAGTTTATCGGTACAAATACAATCATTTACTATGCACCAAAAACATTCACAAGTGTTGGCTTTGGAAATTCTGCGGCGATTTTAGGCACTGTCGGAATTGGTGCAGTGAATGTCATCATGACGTTTGTTGCCATCAAAATCATTGACCGTGTAGGGCGGAAAGCGCTGCTCCTATTTGGGAATGCAGGAATGGTCCTTAGTTTAATTGTCCTGTCAGTGGTCAACCGATTTTTCGAAGGGTCGACAGCTGCAGGATGGACAACCGTTATTTGTTTAGGTCTCTTTATCGTCATCTTTGCTGTCAGTTGGGGGCCAGTCGTTTGGGTGATGCTTCCAGAGCTGTTCCCGGTACATGTAAGAGGAATCGGTACAGGTGTATCGACCTTCCTCCTTCATACAGGAAATTTAATCATCTCGCTTACATTCCCAGCTTTATTAAGCGCGATTGGTATCAGTAATCTCTTCCTCATCTATGCGGTCATCGGCGTAGGCGCCTTCTTATTTGTGAGGTACTTGGTGACCGAAACGAAGGGGAAAAGTCTTGAAGAAATTGAAGAAGATTTAAAAAAGAGAAATCGTGCCGTCGCAGGTGACGAAGGGAAAACAGTGTGAACAATGGCCAGCTGCCGTATGCAGCTGGTTTTTCTATGTTAAACAAACGTTTAATCAAGAAAGGACATTCCCTCATCTTCTGAACGTGCTTCCTATCACATACATATGGAACAGGCGGGCGAAAGGTGGAAATGAGATGAAAGGGAAAACAAGCATTGTCATGCTGACGTACAACGAACTCCATTTAACGAAAACATGTATCGAAAGCATTAAACAGCATACGAGCAGCGACCAATATGAACTCATCATCGTTGATAATGCGTCAACTGACGGCACGAAGGAATATGTAAGAGAGCTGGATGATGTGATTTTCATTGATAATGAAAAGAATGAAGGCTTTGCAAAGGGATGTAATCAAGGGGCAAAAGAAGCTTCAGGAGACAGCATTCTCTTTTTAAATAATGACACGATCGTGACGGAAAATTGGCTTCCTCCATTAAAAGAGGCGCTATTCGCATCAGAACAGATTGGGATGGTGGGGCCAGTCTCCAATTATGTAAGCGGCCCTCAGATGGTCCAGCCGTCGTATACAGATGTGAAGGAGCTCCCAGCGTTTGCTAAGGAATATACGTCTAAGAGAAAAGGTCAGAGAACTTATGTGCACCGGCTTGTAGGGTTTTGCTTGCTCGTGAAAAGAAAGCTGATCGAGGATGTGGGGTTATTTGATGAGCGGTTTGTATATGGATCATTTGAGGATGACGATCTTTGCTTACGTTCATTACTGCAAGGGTATCAGCTGCAAATTGTGCATGATTCCTTTGTGCATCATCATGGTCATGCTACCTTCAATGCCAATCAAGAAACGAACATCTCTACACTGTTTACTGAAAACAGACTTCGATTTTTAGATAAGTGGGGCATAGATCTAAATTTGATCACCCCTCATCCGTATTTTACGGAATTACTCCCTGAGGAAGCTGCATGTGTGCTGGATGTTGGGTGCGGTGCAGGAGCTACCGGGCTTGAACTAATGAATCGTCAGTCTGTACAGATGTACGGGGTAGAGGCGGATGCATTAAAAGCAGCTGTCGCAAAGGCGTATTACGAAGAAGTGATTGAGGCAAATGCGGATGAATACCCATGGTCAGAGAAAGAGGCCTTTTTTGATGCGGTCATTTTTTCAGATGTTTTAGAGCATGTGTCAGACCCTTGGCACATCATTGAGCAAGCACACGCATCTTTAAAGCCAGACGGTATCATCATTTGCTGCCTGCCTAACATGATGCATGCAGAGGTGCTTCTTCCTTTGATGACAGGGGACTTTACGTATCAAGATGTAGGAATTTTAGATCGAACCCATATGCGGTTCTTCACACCAAACACCATGCGTGCGCTTTTCCCAGACCAATTGTTTGAACGCGTGATCGAGCAGCGGGTCAATGTACAGATTGATCAAAACGTTCAATTGTTTTTTGATGAGGTGGCAAGAATAGGAGCATCACTTGGCTTTCAAACAAAATCGTTGTCTGACCAAGTGACTTTGTATCAGCTTCTCATTGTCGTACGTAAAAAAGACGGCTCCTCATCGGGATAACCACTTCAGCGTGTAGCCAAATCCTCGCATTCGCCCGCAGGTCTGCGCTCCGGTGCTCGTCCTTCCTAGGGCTGCAAAGGTTTTCTATCACGCTGAAAAGAAGACAAAGGGCTAAAATCAAGATCATTTTAGCCCTTTGTCAACAGTATGAGGGCGGCCCCCCACCGGGATAACCGCCTTTTGGCATTACCATTTAAAGCTTTTTGTTGCGCCTTCTGCACCAAAGTTCAAAATGCTGACTTTGACATCGTAATCGATGGCTGCTTCTTGGAATAGCCTATCCCACTCGGTACCGTGCTGATCCCAATAGTCGGGATATTTCATACGGAACTGCTGGTTTAAAAATATGGGATCAACGCCGACTTCTTTTTGCACATGATTTACTGCTTTTTGAATGCGTTCTTTAATTTTATGAGCAAAGATACGCTCAAATCGTTTGATGTACTGCTCATCGAATGAGTTTTCAGGAGGATATTGATCCTCAGACAATTTTCCATTTGTTTGTATGCTAATTTTAAAGGATACCTTTCCGTCTTTCAGATAGGGCTTGACCTTAGTTTTTGCTTTTTTTATTTCATACGTGATCGGATAACCTTTGTAGGTGGCAGGTACAACGCCGCCAGTGATACGGCCCATTACCCAGTTTAAAGATTGGACATCTTTTGCTGGGATAAAACCAATCAGCTTTCTCGTTTTCCCATGTATGATTCCTGCCCCATCATAAATAATTTCACTGTTGATCACATCTACACTTTGTACGAGGAAGCTAACGCCCATCTGAAAGTAATCAGACGACCGGCCTATACGTGTTGGCGGTGCGATCTTCCCGTTAAAGCTTCGGTTTTTGGATGTTTCAAAGATATGCTCAACCGGTACCTTCTGTTGAGACTTTAACTTTTGATTGATGACTTTTGACGCATCTCCTCGTGACACGAGGAGATAGCTGCTGCGCCGAACCTCATCATCTCGAATAAAATGATTAAGTGTTCCTTGAATATCGTGATGCTCTGCTTGATTTCTGCCAAACAAGAAGATTTTCATGTGATCACTATAGATCGGCGGGTCCTTCAAGGCGACATTACTGACAGCCTCAAGCACATTTTTTCCTTTGGAGACAACATTCACATAGCCGGGAGAATCGGCTTCTTGTGTTCCACTTGATTTCGGTACAAGGTTTTGGTAGGTCAGCTTAACTCCATTGTCATCTTCCTCATCAATACCAACCCCGCGTACAAACGATAGTTTTTCAATATCCTTTAAGTCCCAGCAGCCTGCTGATAGAAGGAAAAGACAGCAGGAAAAAAAGAATAACAGTATACGCCTGCCTCTCATGTAGAACGACCTCCCCATTTTTTGCGTATCATCAGCAGGATAGCAGTAATAAAAGGAATGGCTAAAACCGCAAACAATGCGTAGCCGAGTAAAGTAGAGTAGTAAAAGACTTCGTTGATATTTCTAGGGAAAAGTGAGAGTGCTGATGTAATCAAAAATAACAGCCATAACAGTCTCGTTATATTGGTTGTTTTAAAAACAGTGAAGCAGCCTTTAATCGCAAACTGGAAAAAACCCAGCATACAAATGAACTGCTGGCACGTCCAGATCGTCAGTAAGAAAATATCAAATCGTTCGATAAACACCCCTTCAAGTTCAAGCGCTTGTATAAGAGAAACCGTCGGCCAAGTGAGAGATTTCGTTTCACCAACGGTCATGGAGCCAATCACTATAAAGAGTGTGAGGGAATATACAAGAGAAGTAATTCCAACCCCGATCGCAGCCGCCCATTTTGCCTTAGACCATTTGTCTTTATAAATGAGCGGGACAACAAACAAAATCACTTCAAACCCTGTAAATTGAATAAAGGTTTGAGAGAAAAGGTTACTAAAATCTTTAAAACCATGCGCCATCACAGGGCGCAAATAATTAAAATCAAATATTTTTAAACAAAACAGCATGAGCGCTATGTAAATGACCATGGTGATCGGATAAATATAGGTCACCATTTTGACGACTGGAAAAATACCGCTTTTCAAATGATAGATCGCCACGAGTAAAAAAATCATCACAATCACGGTCATGGGAGTCGATTGCAGCAGGAAAAACTGAACCACTTCCCCAAGGACACGTGCCTCAAAGCCGACAATGCCTAGTAAATAGGCGATCAGCATTAAATTAAAGATTGTGCCAAAGAATGCCCCTGCTCCTTTTGTATTTGACTCGAAAATGGTGTCTGGTGCATTCTTTTCGGCAATCCAGCCCAACAAAAAAGCAACGAAAGCAAAGATGACGCCCTGTATTAATACAATGATCCAGCCATCAGGGTATCCTGAATTGGCAGAACTGCGTGGAATGGTTAAAATTCCAGCGCCTATCATTGTAGAGCTGCAGAGAATGGTTACTTGTAACAATGATAGCCTTTCAGGTCTGTACATCGTTTAATCTCCTTGTCTTTTGAGATTTTTTATTTTTGCTGTTTTTGGTCTGGATTTAAATAGCCCGATTGGTAAACGAACGTACGTATCCTTTAAATCTGAAAACGGTGAAGACAACACAGGTGTGAAATAGTCAAAACCAAAGGTCTTTAACTGCATCAAGTGACAAAGCACAAATAAATAACACATGATTAAACCGTATAATCCAAACAGTGCTGAACTAAAAATGGCCATAAACCGCAAAATACGCAGTGGGAAACTAAAGTCATATGACGGTGCCGTGAAGTCAGCCAGTGCGGTCAGCGACACAATAATCACCATTAAGGCACTGACGATATTGGCTTGAACAGCTGCCTGACCAATAATAACCCCACCAATGAGCCCAATTGTCTGTCCGATGGCTCTTGGAAGCCGTAGTCCAGCTTCCCGCAGCAGCTCTATCGTAAAAGACATGAGAATGGCTTCGACAACAGGAGGGAAGGGAACATTCTGCCGGCTGCCTGCGATGGTGAGTGCCATTCTTGTCGGTAATAAACCGGGATGATAAGAGACAAGTGCAATGTAAAGCCCGGGTAAAAAAATCGTGAGCAGCACGGCAATATAACGAAGTAAACGCAAAAGAGTCGCGCTTGTCCACCTCTGATAATAATCCTCTGGTGATTGCATCAAAGCTGTAAGTGTCATAGGTAAAATGAGGGCAAAAGGAGTCCCATCGAGCAAAATCGAGACTTTGCCTTCAAGCACAGATGCAATCACCCGGTCAGGACGTTCTGTGTTTTGAATCTGTGGAAAAATGGAGATGTGACTGTCCTCAATCAACTGTTCAATATAGCCGGTTTCAGGGATGTCATCCATTTTGATTTCGGCCATGCGTGATAGAACATCTTCTACTAGTTTAGGATCAGCAATATCACGAACATACACAAGAGCAGCGGATTTTTTATTGCGAGTACCGATACTCACCTTTTGAATCACAAGATTTGGGTCGTTTGCCCGTTCGCGGAGTAAAGCCGTGTTTTTTTCAAGATTCTCAATAAATCCGATCCGTGGGCCTCTTACAAGAACTTCAGATTGCGGCTCTTCTACTTCCCTAAATTGAAAAAGATTTGTATGGAGTGCAAGTGCTTGAGCCGCTCCATCTACAAATAAAATAGCCTTGCCGCTATATAACTGCTCGATGGCAAGGTTCATATCATCCAGCACATCACTTTGAATGCCAAAGAACGTTTTTGAAAGGGAGGGAAGTGTAGTAGAATCAACCTCAGTGAGGTCCAGTTCCTTTTGCATTGGTGAAATGATTTGCTTAGAAAGTAACTCAAATTCTGTGAGTCCTTCAATGTACACGAGACATGCAGACATAGTGGAAGGACCAAATGAAAAAGAGTGGAACACGATATCATCACTTCTTCCGGCAAAGCTTTTGACACGCTTAATGACGGACGCTATATCTTGTTCAATACGACTTTTCATAATACCTCACCCTCATCACATGTTTTTTATAGAGTGACTCGGAAGGTGGAGAATTATACAAATAGAAAAAAGAGAATCCCGGATAGGAATTCTCTCGTCTTTTTATCTTGCAAGCCAGCCGCCATCAACGGCTAAAATATGACCGTTCATATAATCAGAAGCTGGTGAGCTAAGGAAAACAGCAGCACCTGCTAGATCCTCAGGTTTTCCCCAGCGCCCGGCGGGAATTCGTTTGAGAATCTCTTCATTTCGATTTTCATCGTCCCGAATGGCTTGTGTGTTATTGGTCGCAATATACCCAGGCGCAATCGCATTCACTTGAATATGCTGGCTCGCCCATTCATTGGCAAAAGCTTTCGTCAGCCCTGCGACAGCATGCTTGCTTGCTGTATAGGCGGGGACAAAGACGCCGCCTTGAAACGATAGAAGGGAGGCGATATTGACAATTTTCCCTTGCCCGTTTTTCAGCATTTGCTGTCCAACCTTTTGCGTGAGGAAAAAAAGACTGTTGATATTCACATCCATGACCGTATGCCAATCTTCCTCTGAATAGTGAGCCGCTTGCTCTCTTTTAATCGTTCCAGCATTATTGATTAAAATATCAATCGTATGCTTTTTTAATATGGCGTCGACATCCTGTTTTGCAGTTTGAGGATCGGAAAAGTCAACCTGAACCGCATGAAATGATCGGCCTGCCTGTTCGACAATTGCCTTTGTTTCTTCAAGCGGTGTGTGGTGATAAGTGCCGATGATATCTGCACCTGATTGGGCAAGCGCCACGGCAATGCCTTGCCCAATGCCGGTTCCAGGACCTGTCACAAGGGCTGTTTTTCCTTCAAGGGAAAAGAGGGACGCTGCATATGATGTTGTCATCATCCTCGTTACCTCAACTGATCCATTGGGACAAAGTCCATATCTTTGAACGTATAGTTTTCGCCCGCCATTGCCCAAATAAATGAATAATTCGCTGTACCTGAACCTGAATGAATGGACCAGGCAGGTGAAATGACTGCTTCCTCATTTGCCACAACAAGATGTCTTGTTTCAGATGGCTCCCCCATAAAATGAAAGACTCGTGCATCCTCTTCGATATCAAGATATAAATACACTTCCATCCGGCGATCGTGAATATGAGCAGGCATCGTGTTCCACGTGTTATTGGTTTCCAGCTGAGTGATTCCCATCATGAGCTGACAGCTTTGGATGCCGTCTGCATGGATGACTTGATACAGGTTTCGTACATTGGAAGCAGCTGCTTCCCCTAAGTGGTTTGGTGTTAATTCAGCGATGGCTGCTTTTTGCGTAGGGTACGCTCTATGAGCCGTGGCTGAAACTAGATAGAACTTGGCCTCGTGGCCTGATGAACTAGCAAACTGTACATCTTTGTGACCAAGACCAATATATAAGAAATCTTTATGCTCCAGCACAAAGGCCTCACCATCAACAGTGACTGTTCCTTGTCCGCCGACATTCACAATCCCGATTTCACGTCTTTCAAGAAAATACTCCGTCCGTAAAAAGTCCCCAGCATCTAGTGTGATTGGCTCTGCTGCTGGCATGGCTCCGCCAATCACCACGCGGTCCTCATGTGAGTAATAGAGCTTTAATTCACCACTGACAAATAGCGTAGGAATATGAAAATGACGACGAAGTTCCTCTGTTGTAAAACGTTTGACCTGTTCAGGATGTACAGCATAACGATTTTCCATTTGGATAAGCCTCCCTTTCCATCTGAAACAAATATTGATATTTATTTGGTATCGGTTTCAAGGAAAATTCTAGAGGAAAAAGAGAGCGCCGTCAACCGTTAATTTGAAATCGCTTTCTTTTTATGTGATTAGACGAATTTTTGCCATCATCATGCAAAAAAATCTTCTGAAATGCCATCAATTATGATATGCTCTTTTTAAGTTTATTTGAAATCGGTTTCGAACCAAATGAGAAGATCAATTGTGGGAGTTTTTTGAATGAAAGAGAAAAAGCAAACGAAAGTGACCATTAATGAAGTAGCAGCTTATGCAGGGGTCTCAAAATCAACTGTATCCAGATATATCAATGGCAGAACAAATGAAATTTCATCTGAAAAGGTAAAAAAAATCAAGAAGGCCATTGAGGAACTACATTATCGTCCGAGTCAGCTTGCTCAAGGACTAAAAGTCAGAAAAAGCAAGGTCATTGGGTTTATTGTAGCCGACATTACGAATCCATTCTCTGTGGCAACACTTCGCGGAGTTGAAGAGATTTGTGATGAATATGGATACAGTATCATGGTGTGCAACACAGATAATCGTCCAGAAAAAGAACGGGAAATGCTCCTTAAGCTGAATGCACATTATATTGAAGGGCTCATCATCAATACAACAGGACAGAACAATGACATTCTGGAGGAGTTTAAGAAAAACGGTGTGCCGATTGTTCTTGTGGACCGGAAATTGCCTGAACTAAAAGTCGACACAGTGACCACGAACAACCGTGATATCACAATCCGGCTGCTTCAACAAATGTATGAGAAAGGCTATGATCACATCGCATTCTTTACTGAGCCCGTCGATGGAATCAGTCCTCGTGAAGAACGAAAGGAAGCATATGAACAGACAGCTTTGAGTAAACATAAGAAGCCAATCATTGCAGAAATTGATTTAAAGCAAAAGGAACAAATGCGCGAAGAGATTGTCCGTTTTCTACAATCAAACGAACAGAAAAAAGCGATTTTAGCAGGCAATGGATTACTCATGCTGAAGCTGATTAGTGAACTTGTAGAGCTTGGGATGAAGATTCCTGATGAGATCGGCATTGCAGGGTTTGATGATACAGAATGGTATAAGCTGATTGGACCTGGAATCACTACAGTTGCCCAGCCTTCTCATGAAATGGGGAAAGCAGCCATGCAAAAAATCAAGACACGGCTTGAAGGGGATGAAAGTGCGCCCCAAACGATTCAGCTTGATGGTGAAATCATTGTAAGGAAATCTTTATAAATGATAGGCAGAGAAGAGTATACAGACGTGCATGCTCTCTCTTTTTCAACTGATTTGAAACCGGTACCAAGAAAGGGGAGAAATGAGTGAAAGCATTGGATGCGGTCACATTTGGGGAATCAATGGCGATGTTTTATGCAAAGGAAGTTGGGGAGCTTCATCAAGTGCATACATTCCAAAAGGCGCTTGCTGGTGCAGAAAGTAACGTGGCTGTCGGTTTGGCGAGGCTGGGCTTTCATGTGGGCTGGATGAGCAAAGTCGGAGCAGATTCACTTGGTACATTTATTTTAGAAGAGCTTCAAAAAGAAGGGGTCGATACAAGTGCAGTGCTCCTTTCAAATGATGGGTCTCAAACGGGCATCTTACTTAAATCAAAAGTGATCGATGGAGACCCTGACGTCACGTATTATCGGAAAGGCTCTGCTGCGAGCACAATGAGTCCAAGCGACTTTCCCGCCACCTATTTCAAACAGGCAGGCCACCTTCATATGACTGGTATTCCTCCTGCCCTATCCAGTGAAATGAGAGCGTTTTCTATTCGTGCCCTTCAAGAAATGAAAGCAGCGGGCAGAACCATTTCATTTGATCCAAATCTTCGGCTTCAGCTATGGGAAGAGGAGGAGGACATGATTCAGACGGTGAATCAAATCGCTTCGCAAGTGGATTGGTTTTTTCCAGGTCTTGCAGAAGGGCAAAGGCTCACGGGTTGTCACGAGCCAGAAGAGATTGCAGATGTTTATTTGCAAAAAGGTGTCAAGCTAGTGGTCATTAAGCTAGGGGCAGAAGGTGCCTTTTATAAAAGTGCAGCCGGACAAGGAATGGTGAATGGATTTTATGTGCAGGATGTCGTAGATACAGTCGGAGCTGGTGACGGATTTGCAGTGGGGGTCATCAGCGGCTTACTTGACGGCTTATCAAATGAAAAATCCGTGACAAGAGGCAATGCGGTTGGGGCACTTGCAGTGATGTCTCCTGGCGATAAGGATGGACTGCCTACCCGGGAGGAGCTTCAAGCTTTTATGAAAGAAGCCAAGCGATATCAAAGGCGGGATTATATGAAAGGGGATGAGAGATATGGGAAAGTCAGCAAGTTTGAGCGTTAAAAAGCAGCTCGCGTCTTGTAAGTTGATCGCGGTGGTGAGAGCGGGTAGTGAAAGAGAAGGCATTGAAATGATTGAGCGTTTAAAGAAAAAAGGGGTCCGTGCCATTGAAGTGACGTATACCACGCCAAATGCTGAACGCATTATCGCATCCTTTCAGCAGGAGCAAGATCTCATTGTAGGAGCTGGAACGATTACGACACTGGAGCAGGCACAATCAGCTGTTGAGGCAGGCTCACAGTTTATCGTCAGTCCAGGATATCTTCCTATGATTGGAGAACATCTCTCATTTTACGACACACTCTATGTACCAGGGGTTCTCACCCCAAGTGAAATCATGCAGGCGAAAGCAGATGGCTACGGCTTGCTCAAGCTTTTTCCAAGCGGCTCCTTCGGTTTATCCTATATGAAAAACCTGCAAGGTCCATTTCCAGAGATTGAATTTATTCCTACGGGTGGCATTCATCCAGCTGATGTTCCGAAGTGGCTTCAAGCAGGCGCAGTGGCTGTCGGTGTCGGAAGTCAGCTTGAAAACAGTACAGCAGAGGAATTACAAGCCGTTCTTTCCTCATAAATACTTGTAAAACGAACAAACAATTGGAATTGTAGATGCCAGTTGTTTGTTCGTTTATCTGACATAACAGCAGATAACCATGCAACTCTTCACGTACAATGATCGTGAAGGAGTGATGGAAATGTACATTCTACAAGATGAACTCACGGATGGACGAATTGATCAGCTGATTACTGCACATATAGAAGAAATGAAGGTGCATTCGCCGCCCGAAAGCATTCATGCCCTTCCATTAACTGATTTAAAAAAACAGAATGTCACCGTGTGGAGTGTGCGAGATGGAGAGGAGCTTCTTGGCTGCGGAGCGTTAAAAGAACTGTCAAGTGAACATGGGGAAATCAAATCGATGAGAACCGCCGCCTTTCATATGCGGAAAGGTGTAGCGAGGTATATGCTGAATCATCTTCTCCAAGAGGCAAAACGGCGCGGGTATACACGTGTCAGCTTAGAGACAGGGGCAATGGCTTTCTTTGAACCAGCAAGAAAACTATATGAAAGCGCTGGGTTTCAGTATGGCCCGCCTTTTGGTACATATCAAGAAGATCCAAACAGTTTATTTATGACAAAGGAATTATAGAGGTCGAGAGAGTATGCTTATAAGCAGCTCTTTTTTTATGCTGAAATAGTGAAAGGAGGAGGACAAGGTGAAATTATCTAAGTGGATTGGAATGAGCGCATTTCTCACATTTTGTGCGGTATCTGTCATTTTTTTAACGTTATTAGGTCAAGATTTATTTAAAATTGAAAGCGCTTCCGATGAAACAGCGTCAACGTATCAATACCATTTTGTCCTTGTACCGGAGGAACTTGATAACGAATATTGGCAGCTTGTACAAAAAGGAGCTGCTGATGCGGCAGACGTTCATCACGTGTATCTAGAATATTTGGGCCCAAAGCAAGCGGATGTAGACGATCATCTGAAAACCATTGATATGGCGATCGCTGGGCATGTTGATGGCATTATGACGCAGGGACTTGATGCGAAAAAATACAAACCGCTTTTTCAGAAGGCGAGGGAAAAAGGAATTGATGTCGTCACCGTCGATACGGATGCAGAAGGGAGCAAACGTCAAGTGTATGTAGGAACGGACAATTACTATTCAGGCTTTATCGCAGGGCAGGCACTCATCGCAGATACAAAAGGTGAACAGTATGTAGGAATTGTCACAGGCAGGCTGGATGCCATTCATCAAAAGCTGCGCGTCAAAGGCTTTCGAGATGCCGTCTCCGCTGAAAAACGCATTCATATTGCTGGAATAGAAGAATCAGCCATTACGAAGTCAGGTGCCTCAGGTGCCGCTTATAAACTATTAAACGATCATGCGAAGCTCACCGCATTTTATGGCACAAGTGCATTAGATGGTGCAGGCATCATTCAAGCAATCGCACAGTATCAATCATCCACTGATTTTTATGTGCTTGCATTTGACACATTGCCTGATACGATTCAGGCGCTTGATGATGGAACGATTGATGCCGTGGTCGTGCAGCATCCTTATGAAATGGGCTATCAAGCGGTTGAATCGCTTGTTCGTTTGCAAAAAGGTGAAAAAGAAGAACCGCTTCAGTACACGGGAACGAGTGTGATCCGGCGCGGGGATCTGCCTCTTCAGCAAACAGACAGAAAGCAGGGGATGCAGCCATGAGAAAGATTCGAAGTAAGCTGTTATTGGCATTTTTAATCCTTGTGCTTCTTGGCAACGTAGCCGCTTTTTTTGTCTACTGGAGCAGTTCAAAAATCACATCAGAATATAGCAGGAGCTTCCGTTCTTTTCTGCTGCTCAATGATATATCGACAGAAGCGAAAACGATGTATGAAAAAGTCAATGCCTATGCCATTGAAAAGGATCGGAAGTTTGCCAAAGAATACCTTACGTCAAAACAAAAAATGAAATCCTACGATCAAGCGCTACGAAAGGATGCCGGGCTTCATGCTGCGATTCCTTCTATTGAAAAATATCAATATATGATACGGACGCTCATCAATGAAAGTGATGCAACCATGACACATGTAAAAGCAGGGAAAATCGAAGAATATGCTGCAAGTGTGAAGGAAGTGAGAACCGTCTCCTCCTATATACAAGAGCAGACGATGACCCTGCTTGATGATGAATTATCTGAATATCAAGTACTCTATCAATCTCTTCAAAAAAGGCATCATACCTATGCGCTCTTTACCTTGTGCCTGGTTACGTTATCAATCGGGCTCGCATTATGGATGGCGTATATGATTGCTGGCGGGATATCAAGACCCATCGTTCATCTGTCCCGAAGCGTAAAAGAAGTATCAGAAGGAAATTTTGATGGAGCGAATTTGCATGTCACCTCAAAGGATGAAATTTCTGTTTTAAATGAAGCCTTTCAGCGAATGCGGCAAGAGATGAAAATGATGATTGAAGAGATCAAACAAAAGGCAGCATTGGATCAAAAAATCAAAGACATGAAGCTAAAAACGCTGCAAAACCAAATGAACCCGCATTTTTTATTTAACACATTAAACATCGTTTCGCGGATGGCTTACTTAGAATCAGCCGAAGCGACATCGAGGTTGATTCAATCCGTTTCCACGCTGATGCGGTATTCGCTGTCTGCTCTGAGTACATCCGTTACATTGGAACAAGAAGTGAAAGTGGTGAAAGAGTATTTTCATATACAAGAAACGAGATTTGCCGATCGTATTACGTGCAAAACGTCCATCGATGAATCGTGTTTATCTGTACATATCCCAAGTATCACCTTACAGCCGCTTGTCGAAAATGCCTTCATTCATGGCGTCGAACCAAAGGAGGAAGAGGGACTTGTCGAGCTCTCGATCTATCAAGAAGGCGGCTATGTGATGATTCGGATTCGGGACAATGGGATGGGCATCAATGAATTGGAGAAAAGAAAATTGCTATCAGAAAAAGAAGAGGAAGATCCGAACATCCTGAGTAAAGGCCACTCGACAGGAATCGGTCTTCGAAATGTGATGTCAAGACTGCGTTTGTTTTACGGGGTGCAAAATGCCCTTCAAATTGATTCAAAGCCAAACGAAGGCACCACCATACAATTGGCTATTCCGATGAAGGAGGGACCGGCATGCTGAACGTGCTGATTGTCGATGATGAAAAAATAGAACGACTAGCGATGCGGAAGTTCTTAACCGAATGGGTTCCAGAGTGTCATATAGCAGGAGAAGCGGAAAATGGAAAGAAGGCGGTTGAATTCGTGCGATCTGAGCCCATTCATCTTGTGCTCATGGATATCCAGATGCCTGGCATGGATGGACTGACGGCGATCAAACAGATCAAAGCAAGCAGTCCTCATACAAAATTCATTATGCTGACAGCCTACGATACATTCGATTACGCCAAGCAAGCGATGCAGGAAGGGGTGAAACAATACCTTGTTAAACCAGCTGATAAAGACGAAACCATCGCAGCCATTCGATTTGTAGCAGCAGAAATAAAGCAGGAGCGTCTCAGCGGCAGGCGGCAGCGGCCGATCAACAGTCAAAGTGGCTTGAAGCCCATATCATGAACGGTCAATCCTATACCTCCATGGAGTTTCAACAACTATTTTCCGAATATGAAGCAGGTCTTATCATCGCGGTGCAGCGGACGGGCGGGGATCAGCTGTTGAACGATTTACTGAAATCTGCACAATTTCATACGGTGCCGGTTCAGATGGGGGGTGAACTGTTTACATGCTTCATTTATAGTCAGCAAGGACCAGGTCAGCTTAAGGCAGAGGTGCTGCAAGCCATTCGAGCTGCCATGACAAATGGTCAGCCTTCACCTGTCGTTGGCATAGGGCACCCAGTCTCAAACCCGCTTCATCTTCAGAAAAGTGCAGCAGAGGCGAAGCTTTCCTATTATCAGCGAAAAAAGAGTGGCGGCGTTGTTCGTTATGGCTTTTACCAAACAGACATAAAGCCCGATCCATTGATTCATCTGCCGGAGCTTGCAGACAGCATGATGCAGGCGCTCGAGGAAGGGAGAAGAGAGGATGCGCTGGCTTTATTTGATGCCTTTCAATTAGAGGGGGCGACGATTTCACAAGTAAAGGAACTGCTGATTCTCTTCAAATCACGTCTCCGTACAGATCTATCAATATTGACAATCAGCACCGCAGCTGAATGCCGTCAGTGCTGTGAACACCTATGTGACGTGTATGAAGCGAGAACCCAGACCATCAATGACATTGAGCGGGCAAAACGTTACATCAAAACGCATTATTGTGAACAGATCACACTTGAGCAAACGGCCGCTTATGTTGATTTAAGTCCAACCTATTTCACAAAACGTTTTAAAGACGAGACGGGTCTGACATTTAAAGAGTATGTGACAACCTGCCGGCTGGATAAAATCAAAAAGCTCCTCAAGGACAGCTCGCTTAGCTTAAAAGAAATTACCTATCAAGCAGGATATACAGATCCTAATTACGTCAGCCGTGTGTTTAAGAAGATGGTCGGCTGTTCACCGAAGGAATATCGAAAACAGGCCGTAAAAAAATGAAGAATTTCATAAAAAAAGTGCAGAAGTTTGCCTGAAAAAAAGCAAGGATCTGCCATTATACTTATTTTGATAACGCTTACAAAATAGGGATGGGGGATCAATCATGAAGGTCAAATTAGGCTTTACACTGCTTGCACTCTGTATGCTGATCGTTACTGCCTGCAGTTCATCGACGAACTCAGAGGCAAAAAAAGAAGGCGGAACGGAAAAGCTCGAAATTTTCTCTTGGTGGACAGGAGCGGGTGAGGAAGACGGGCTGAAGGCACTCATCCAGTTGTTTGAAGAGAAGAATAAAGATATTCCAATTGAAAATGCAGCTGTCGCAGGTGGTGCTGGTACGAATGCAAAGGCTGTTCTGACTAGCCGTATGCAGGGGAATGATCCGCCTGCAACGTTTCAAGTGCATGGCGGGGCGGAGCTGAATGAGAGCTGGGTCGCGGCAGGCAAAATGGAGCCGCTGGATGATTTGTATGAAAAAGAAGGCTGGAAAGACAAATTTCCAGAATCACTGATTGATCTTGTCAGCAAGGATGGAAAAATCTATTCCGTGCCAGTAAACATTCACAGGGGCAATGTGCTTTGGTATAACAAGAAGGTATTTGATGATGCAGGCTTAGAGCCGCCAGCGACATTTGATGAATTTTTCAAAACAGCAGATGCATTAAAGAAAAAAGGAATCACACCACTTGCGCTTGGAGATAAGGAGCCTTGGGCAGCGACTCATTTGTTTGAAAGTGTTTTGCTTGGTGTATTAGGGGCAGATGGTTATCAAAAACTTTGGGCTGGCGACATGAAAATGGATGACCCGAAAGTGAAGGAAGCGGCAGACATCTTTGGGCGCATGCTCGAATACGTCAATGATGATCACAGCTCACGTAACTGGCAGGATGCCTCACAGCTCGTGGCAAAAGGGGAAGCAGCAATGAATGTCATGGGCGACTGGGCGAAGGGGTACTTTGTGAATGATCTTGATTTGAAGGTCAATCAAGACTTTGGATACACGGCGACTCCTGAAACGGAAGGAAGCTTTATGGTGATCACCGATACATTTGGACTGCCAAAGGGTGTGAAACAGCCAGAAAACGTGAAGAAATTCTTATCTGTTTTAGGATCTGTGGAAGGACAGGATGCGTTTAATCCGCTAAAAGGATCGATTCCAGCACGTGTGGATGCAGATGTATCAAAATATGATGAATACGGAAAATCGGCGATGAAGGCATTTAAAGAGTCAAAGCTGGCGCCGTCTCTTGCTCATGGCTCAGCTGCTGAAGAAGGGTTTGTGACGAAAGCGAATCAAGCCGTCAATATCTTCGTGACACAAAAAGACAGCAGCCAGTTTGTATCATCTTTAAAAGATGCAATGAAATAAAGACGAAAGAGGCGGCGGCTAGGCACCGCCTCTTTTTTAAAAGGAGTGTAGCTTCATGCGCATGGACACATCGCCGATGACAAAAACATCTATGCCCAAGGTCAAACGTATGCGGAAAAAATGGAATGGAGATCAGCTGCTGGCGCTGCTCTTTTTAGCCCCGTCAGCGGTTTTATTATTCATCTTTGTTTACGGCTTTATTGGCTGGACAGGATATGTGTCATTATCAAACTGGACCACGCTTGTTCCTGATTTCTCTTTCGCAGGTCTTCGCAATTATGCCATGCTGTTTCAAGATTTCCGCTTTCAGTCAGATCTTCGAAACACGGTCTTTTTTACTCTATTTTTTATTGGGGCTGTCATTGTCTCTGGTCTTGCACTTGCGATTTTACTAGATCAGAAGATCAAGGGGGAATCTCTTTTTCGGAATTTATTCTTCTTTCCGATGGCCCTTTCCTTCGTTGTCACAGGGGTTGTATGGCAATGGATTTTAAACCCGTCAACAGGGGTGAATTTATTTTTGAAAACGCTCGGTATCCAGCCTAAATGGTACACGGATACGAACATTTTGGCCGGATTTGTCTGGGGGAAAATTGAGTTTGGTGTACCTGCGGCCATGATTGCCGTCGTGATTGCAGCTGTTTGGCAAATGACAGGCTTCTCTCTGGCAATGTATTTGGCGGGTCTGCGAGGAATTCCAGAGGAAGTAAGAGAGGCTGCTAGAATGGATGGTGCATCGGAGTGGCAGATTTACTGGAAAATCATTTTTCCTCTTTTAAAACCGATTACTGCAAGTGTTGTGATCATCATGGCTCATATTTCATTAAAGATTTTCGATTTGATTTACTCGATGACAGGACCGGGTGCGAACTTTGTCACCGATGTCCCGGGCGTGTATATGTTTGAAATGACCTTTAGAGGAAACCATTATGCAGGCGGTGCCGCCATTGCGATTGTCATGCTGATCTCTGTTGCGGTCTTTATCGTGCCATACCTCTTGTCGAGCCGGAAGGGGGCTTCATCATGACAGCCAGATGGTTTGTCCGACCAGTTCTTTATGCTTTATTGATTTTGTGCAGTCTATTTTTTTTGATGCCAGTTTATGTCATGCTCGTCACAAGCTTGAAGCCATTAGGTGAAGTCACCCTTGAACGAATGTGGTCGCTGCCATCCACAATCGATTTTTCAAGCTATCAAATCGCGTTTGAAAAGCTGGCGCCTAATTTAATGAATTCTCTTTATCTAGTCATTCCTGCTACTTTATTGTCCGCTGTATTAGGTGCAATGAATGGCTATGTATTATCAAAATGGCGTTTCAAAGGATCAGAAGTCGTCTTTACGCTGATGCTCTTTGGGATGTTTATTCCATATCAAAGTATTCTAATTCCACTTATTCAATTTTTGCGTGAAGTCGGATTGTATAATTCAATTCCAGGGCTTGTGCTTGTCCATGTCGTATACGGACTTCCGATCACAACGCTCATGTTCCGAAATTTCTATGTGAGCATCCCAGATGAAATGATTGAATCGGCGAAAATGGATGGCGCAGGGTTTATAGGGATTTTCAGATATATGATTCTTCCGCTTTCGATCACAGGATTTGTTGTGGTCGCCATTTGGCAGTTCACAAATGTGTGGAATGAATTTTTATTTGCAGTCACGATGACCACTGCGGAGCATCAGCCGGTGATGGTTGCCTTGCAAAATCTATCAGGCAGTCAAATTGTGCAATGGAACGTCCAAATGGCAGGAGCGATATTGGCTGCGCTGCCGACACTACTCGTCTATATTCTTCTTGGAAAATACTTTGTCAAAGGGCTTCTTGCTGGCTCTGTCAAAGGGTAAAACAATTTTTGTGTTATCGTTTTCATTCGGTGTACTGAAAGGATTGACTTCTCTTTAGATAGCGTCATAATAAAAGTTGAGACTTACTAGTTTTCATCAAGCTAGGTAAGGATTATCAAAGGGTAGCAAAGGGAGGAGTCATCCTGAATGAAGCAGTCACCAATTTTTTTACTGCCTGAATTGAAGGAAAGAATATGGGGAGGTACAGCCTTAAGGGATCAATTTGGCTACGATATTCCTTCTGATCAAACGGGAGAATGCTGGGCAATTTCTGCTCATCCAAACGGACCAAGTGTCGTGCAAGACGGTCCATATAAAGGGAAAACGCTGATCGAACTTTGGGACAATCATAGAGAATTGTTCGGGGGGATAGAAGGCGATCGCTTCCCGCTGTTAACCAAAATTTTAGATGCAAACCAAGACTTGTCTGTTCAAGTACATCCAGATGATGATTATGCGGAAAGACATGAAAATGGCGAGCTTGGAAAAACAGAGTGCTGGTATATCATTGACTGCAAAGAAGGAGCGGAAATGATCTATGGGCACAATGCAAGAACAAGAACTGAGCTTGTCACCATGATGAATAGCGGAGATTGGGAAGGTCTTTTGCGACGGGTGAAAATTAAGCCTGGTGATTTTTATTATGTGCCAAGCGGTACCATTCATGCACTTTGCGAAGGAACGCTTGTCCTTGAAACCCAGCAAAGCTCAGATACAACCTATCGCGTATATGATTATGAACGAAAAGACCAAGATGGCAACGAACGTGAACTTCATTTTGCACAAGCAATTGATGTCACGACGGTTCCTCATGTAGACGGTTATGCAGATGAATCAGTTGAAACACGCCGAGGAGTGACCATTCGTACATTTGTCGAAGCAGAATACTTCTCTGTGTATAAATGGGAAATTGATCAAAAAGTAGAGCTTTCGCAGGATTATCCGTTTTTGCTATGCAGTGTGATTGATGGAGAAGGGTCTTTAGAGCATGACGGAAACACATATCCACTGCCAAAGGGCACTCATTTTATTCTGCCGGCTGAAACAGGAAGCTTCTCAATTGAAGGATCTTGTGAACTGATTGTGTCGCATATATAAGGCAAAGAGGACTTCGAGGGGGTCCTCTATTTTTCTATTGCATAAATGACTTGAAAGAGTACTTGTTTTTGTCGATAAAGAGATTAGTAGACTATTATGCAAAGTTAAGAGAGGGACAGGGAACGTGAAAAAAACCATCAAGATTATGTTACTCGCAGCTGCCTTTGGTATGACATTACACACGGGTAAAGAAGCGCAAGCAGCCTCCTATGTCGACCAATCCATTTATACGATGAACACCACAAAGGTATTTACAACAGAAGCAGAAGTGAAAAAAGCAGTGGAAACACTGAAGAAGGACAAAAAGTGGACAGCCACTTACCAAACCTCAGGAAATACGTCGAGCTATCAGCTCACTGCCTCAGGATATGAGTCACAAGCAGCAGCGAGTGCAAGTGCAGCTGCATTAAAAAAAGAGGTGGGCATGAGCGGTACGGTGTCTCCAGTAGGTGACCGCCTTCCTTTACAAAAGGTCGTATCTGACCCAGTTAACGATGAAAGTCAGGCGAAAAAGCTCTCACTTGAGCTAACAAAAACATCTGGGCTCAATAGCTCCTATGAAGTTATCAATCAAAGCAGGCCTTCTTATCAGGTCATATCAGGAACCATTGATTCTGAAACGAAAGTGAAAAATATTCAAACCGAGTTGCAAAAGCAGGCAGGCGTCACCAGTACATACCAAACCGAAAACAAAGCTGGCACTGTATATCAGCTGATTTCAAGCGGTATTGTTGGACAAAGTAAGGCAAATACCATTCTGCAAGGTTTTCAGAAGGCATCCGGTCTAAAACCAGTGCTTCAAACGGTAACACCGGGTAAGCCGTATTACATCGTCACATCCGCTGCACAAGCGAACCAGTCGAAAGCACAGACACTCCTTACTCAGCTGCAAAAAGAAGCAAAAATCAGCGGGAAGATTCAAAAGACAGGAGCCTTAAAAAATGTCTACAGCTTGGAATCAGGCTATTTCAAAGACAACAAACAAGCAACTTCAGCTGCGGCTCAAATTAAGAAGCAAACCGGTGCTGCCGGTACTGTGCAGCGAGTGGGAAAAACAAAAAATTATATCGTAAAGCTCAATCAATTGAACGATACAGCTTACGCAAAAACGATAGCTTTTTTCAAGAAAAAGAAATGGCGCTACACATCTAAAAAGATTTCTTCTACACAGCCATATCAAGTAGTGACGGGGAATCTTTTAGGAGATGATCAAGCGAAAAAAGCAGCAGCTTTCTTCCAAAAGAAAAAAGTATCTGCGACAACGAAAAAAACAGGCAAGGTATCTGACAGCACATATCGACTTGTCGTCAATCAAGCAGTAGACAAAGCGAAAGTGGATAAAGGTGCCGCATACTTAAAATCGCAAAAAATGACAAGCAGTATCACAACAGGTAAGGGACAGGCTGTCAGCAAAACATATAGTCTTAAGACAACACCTGTATATGAACAAACTAAAGTGAAGCAGGCTCAAGAGATCATCAAGAAAAATGGCATTGGCAGCAGTACAAAAACGCTGACTGAAGCGGTCAAGCAATACCGTATCACGACAGAGCCGACAGTGAATCAGACAAAACTGAATCAAGCACTCAGCTATTTGACGAAACAAAAAATGAAGGCTGTTGCCCAAAAAACAGGTGCAGTCGATTATGCTCAATATCAGATCAAAACAGGTGCTATCTCAACAGCTGCACTGCGTGACCAAGGCATGGCATTTTTCAAAAAACGGAATGAAAACGCTGCGTATACAACAACAACGAAACCAACTTACAAAATTAACATTACGCAGCAATTTACAGGATTACCAACTGTAAATGAAGCCATTGCATTTGTGAAAAGCCAATATGGCTGGACTGCCACAGCCGTAAAAATTAAAAATGGCCCAATGGTCATGCAAACGAACTACAACCTCACTGTCAATGAGATGGTAAACAAACAAATGAAGGTGTCACCACAGACAGATGGTGCGGCCTATGTCTATGCAGCATATGTAGACCAAGCAACATCGACAGTGAATACAGATGGCTTAAATGTCCGTTCAACACCTGATTCGAGCTCTGCAAGCAACATTGTGGCACAGCTGAATAAAGGAGCAAAAGTGAAACAGCTTGGAAAAGAAGGAAACTGGATCAGGATCAACCTCGGCTGGAGAAATGCAAGTGCAGCAGAGGTGCAAAAATATGTAGATCCAGCCAATATTGCAGAAGGCACGCAATCTTATTTTCAATTTCTGAAACTCTCTGAAGCTGCGAATCTCAATCCGGCAGAGGTCAATACAAAGATTTTAGCAGGCAAAGGGATTCTTGCTGGAAAAGGACAAGCCTTTATTACAGCAGCAAAAACGTATCATATCAACGAAATTTATCTTATTTCTCATGCGTTGCTTGAAACGGGTAACGGAAGTTCCATTCTAGCGAATGGTACAATGTTTAATGGAAAGAAAGTATATAACATGTATGGCATTGGTGCATATGACAGCAATCCGAATTATCTCGGTGCAAAGTATGCGTATGAACAGCAATGGTTCACACCAGAGGCTGCGATTATTGGCGGGGCAAAATTCATTGGCAACAGCTACATCAATAATGCGACATACAAACAAGATACGATTTATAAAATGCGCTGGTCTGCTACAGCAACTCATCAATATGCAACAGATATTGGCTGGGCTTCTAAGCAAGTCACTCGTATGTATAGTTTGTATAACCTGCTTGATGACTATACGCTGTATTACGATATCCCAGTGTATAACAAATAAAAAAACGTCCGTGCTTCCTATTGAGAAGCCGGACGTTTTTTTTGTAAGAGCAGCTGCTGTTCAATGAATGAAAGGAGCTGCTGACTTGATTGTCCCTTTGAATATTGGTTCCATTCCTCAGCAAAGGTTTTGATTCGTTCTTTATTGGTTGATCCGTTTAGGTGTAAAAGCTCCTGCAAGAGCATTTCTTGCGTGACGCAAGCCTTTCCAGGAATGATGTCTTCATACCGATCAACTAAGCCGCGTTTCTCCCGGTAAGTGTCTAAGTCATAAGTGAAGAACAAGACAGGCTTTTCGAGCAGTGCATATTCAAACACAATCGACGAATAATCTGTCACTAGGACATCACAAGCACAAAGCAATGGATAGAGCGGCTGATCGGACACATCAAATATCCATTCACCGTCTGTTTCTGCTTTCGCTAAATGTTTGACTGCAGGATGAAGCTTGACGAGCAGAATATAATCGCCATTCAGCTCAGTTTGCAATTGCTCTTTTGAAAAAGGCAGGACAAGACTGTCCATTGCAAAGTCTCGATAGGTCGGTGTATAGAGCAGGATCTTTTTCCCTTTTGGGATATCATTCAGCTTTAAGGAAGGCTGATGCTGTTCATAGTACAGATCCGTCAGTGGTACACCAGTTGGTAAAAAGCGTTCATCATTGGCTCCAAACGAGGTCTTGAAAATCTCACGCATGTGATCTGAGCCTGTTACGATATAGTCGAAAGACGCATAGACACGTTTGAAGCGCTCGATGTCACGGGGACTTCGATCAGAATTTGAAGCATCTTCAAGCCCGAACTTTTTCAAAGCGCCATTGGCATGCCATACTTGAATACAGGTGGTAGAAGGCCGTTTTCTAAGCACACTCGTCATGAAAAAGTAATTATCCGTCACGACAACCTTGCTTTTAAACATCGTATACATACATTGAATGAGATGGAGAGGATTTTTTTCATGAAAATAGCGAAATGACAGATGAGGCCCGTCCTTTTCTATCGCAGAAGCATGCTTCGTATAGAGGACAGTAAGCTTCATTGTCATGTTCGCCTGTTGTTGATAAGTATGAATGAGAGCAGCCGCATTCTCTTGGAACGAAACAAGCAGCGTCACCTGGTTTTCACGCGGTTTCACGCCGCTCATCAGCCATCCAATGAAAGAAATAAAAGCTGCGTAACATGAAATCATCATTGAGCGTATATTCATCATTTGTCAGTCTCTCACAGCTGCTTCGTCTGATCCTTTACCTGCTCAGGATAGTAACGTTTTTTTCCTTTGCTTTCCTTCAATACGGCAAAAGCGTACTTAGGAATATTCAGCATTCGTTTCCATCTCCATGGATTCACAATCAATCTATACAGCCATTCTGTATTTGTCTTAATCATCCAGCGTGGTGCACGCTTCACCGTTCCGCTAAATACATCAAAGCTTCCGCCTAAACCGATGCAAACAGCCTGCGGGAATAAATGGCGGTATTCGTAAATAAAGTTCTCTTGGTTTGGATAACCTAATGCAACGAACACCATATCAGGTTTCGAGCGCGCAATTTGCTTTGCTACGAAACGTTTATCTGCTTGATAGCCGTCACAGCTTCCGGCAAGGACCACATTTGGATATTCCGTATCAATTCGCTGTTTCACAGCCTCAAGCACTTCTTTTTTCGCACCATATAAAAAGATTCTTTTAGACTGCTTGTTTGCTAGATCAAGCATAGACATGAAGACATCAAAGCCGGCAATTCTTGACTTAAGCGGACTTTGGGTCATGCGAGACATCAACACGACGCCTACGCCATCCGGCAGTACATAATCCGCAGATGAGACGACTTGATGGTACGCATGATCCTTCATGACGGCATAGCCTATCTCTGGATTGACAGTTGCAATCATGGCGCCTCTTTTCTGAGAAATATGATGCTGGTTCATATAGCTGATAAATTCATCTAAGTCGCCGTTTACATAAGAAAGGTTAGAGACCACTTCTGTTTGCATTGTTTAGACCTCCTTTTTAACTTGTTATCTATGAACGTTCATTGTAAATTCATTCTTCGCCTACTCATCATTTTATCACAGATGCTCCATGAAATATTAACAATAACTTTACAAACCTTTAAATTTCATGACATTTTCATCATTTCATCTGGACGATCCTTTGTGAAACATTGATTCCTCGGACTTTTCCTCCTGCGCCCAATAAATTGGAAATAGTTTGTCTTTACATCCGCTTAACGTTTGGTGGGCGCTGTGATATAATGAGGTTCCGAAGAGCGAATCGAATATCACAGAATTACGGATAAATTACTGCACGAATGCAGTCGAATAAGGATTGAAGAAAGGAGTTTATGTTTGCAATGAAGAAAGTTATTACTTACGGTACATTTGATTTATTACACTGGGGGCACATTAAGCTGCTAGAGCGTGCAAAGCAGCTCGGAGATTACTTAGTGGTGGCCATCTCTACAGACGAGTTTAATTTACAAAAATCAAAAAAAGCTTATCACAGCTACGAGCATAGAAAGCTGATTCTTGAAACCATTCGTTATGTAGACGAAGTCATTCCAGAAAACAGCTGGGATCAAAAAGTCCGTGACGTGCAAGAGCACGATATCGATGTGTTTGTCATGGGAGATGACTGGGAAGGTAAATTCGATTTCTTAAAAGAACATTGCGAAGTCGTATACTTGAAGAGAACAGAAGGCATCTCGACAACACAAATTAAGGAAGAAATTGCGGGACTTTAATAGATCGAAAAAAAGTACTTCTTATCTTTTGGTGAGAAGTACTTTTTCATGTAAAATACAATGAGCAAGTCATCATTATTTTTAAGGAGAGCTTCCTTTGTTTCAAAATTGGATGAAGAAAAAAGTTGAAGATACATTGGATCAATCTGAACAACATGAAAAGCTGGCATCAGTGGACATGCCTGATATGGATTACTACTTTATTATGGGTGATGTGCCAAAACAGGATGAGAGCTTAACGAAATCTTTAAAGACAAGAATTAAGCCCTTGGCTGATCAGCATAAGCGTACTGCAATTTTAACTTTAAATTACGATGCAAATGTGAAAGAACGTATTCACAGCTTGGAGGAGACAATTCCTAACCAAGTGGACATCTTGAATGTATTTGAACACTATATCTTACCGCTAAGCGGAAGTAAAAGACGTTATTTAGAATTTATTGCCGGTGAATCACCACATCAGATCAATGAAGCTATTTTTCCCGAAGATGAATCCACGATTCAAGTGACGAGATATGAATTGCCTGCTTCCCCCATTTGTTATATTGATCAATATAATGAAAAGCAGCAACTAGTGAAGAGGGAAGAATACAATTGGCAGGGCGTTTTGTGCAGAGTACAAAGCTTTGTTCCACATACAGGTGCTCTATACTTAGAGGAATTAATCAGTGCCGACGGAAGCATTTATATGGAGATCATTTATTCTGGTGATGCAAAAAAGAATCCAGTTCGGCATATCAATTGGTATAAAAAAACAGGAATTCAAACATTTACAAAGAAGACGGATATTAAACAATTATGGCTATCCAGCATTCAATCACAAAATGACCGTTTGAAACTGATGATCACAGAGGACCGTGATCAAGACCGCCACCTGTTTAAAATCGATCAGCCTGAAACCACCTATTACGCTGCATTTGTGCATCACGCACATTATGAAGAAGATCTGCATCAAGTTAATTCTCAATATGGAGAATTATTTAAACAAATAAGAAAACAGCAAGTGGATGCTGTCTTTTTTGGGGATACTGAGCATAAAGAAGATGTCGAGAAAGTCTTGGGAGAACAAGCTTATTTTTATCTTGTTCCTTCTGACGAAGAGACTGTTTGGAATACGGCCATTCATCATATGCTCGAAAATCGTAAGCATAAAGATGAACTGAGAGGGATCGTTGACAGCATGAAATGGGTCCTGCGTGATTTAAGCTCTGAGCATCATGTTCTTCACCTTCAACTCGATGTAAAAGATGAAATGAGTCATGCGGATCATGTGCAAATTGATTTTGCAGGATATGATCGAGTGAATGGAGCTGAAATCATCTCTCAAACAATCGATGAAAACCATCTAGTCAGCTTCCCAATTGGCCATTTTCAAACAAAGAAAAACATTGAAATCAACCAAACGAAATTTGTGGATTTTTACATTCGTTTTAAAACAGAAGAACTTCAAGAGGTTTTGCAGCGTCTAGAAATAGAAGGCGAGCTGCTTACGAATAAACCATCGTCCATCGATGGATGGTCATATCAAACGAAGCAAGGAAACTATTCTTGGAAAGTGAAATAGCCATATAACGGTAAGATTTCTGAACAGAGGAGATTAACGATTAATGATTGAAGAGGGAATTCATAAGAAGAAGAGTGTTGTTGAAGGGTTAAAAAATCACCATGAGAAACTAGAAATGCTGATTCGCATCGATGATGACATGCCATTAACAGATAGGGAATTTTATTTGTTTATGAGGGAAAGAGTATCAAAACAAGAGCTTTTCCTTCCGCTTGTTCATCAAGAAGAGAATCTATTCAAATTGGTATTGAGTGAATCATCGCTGCCGCTTGCGTTAGAGCAAGGCCAGACATATAACTTGTATGTCACGGACTATTTAAGCACAAACCAAGAAGAGGATGAGGACGAGCTTGAGGACTCAGCTTATGATTCTGATTCCGAAGAAGAGGAAGAAGAAGTAAAAGAAGCAGATATCAATACAGATAATGAATCTGAAGAGAAAACGTCAAACTATAAACGCCGTTTAAAAATGGAAGTAGAAAAGCCTGAGCTGACTTTTTTAGAAAATAAAGACACCATGCTGTATATCATTCCATACCGCACAGACAAAGGGAATGCTTCTTTGAAAATCAAGCGTGAGCTAAAGGTTGTGAAATTCAATCAAATCGAGCTCAACAAAGGATGTATGTTATCTTTATCCGGGTATGCAGGTGTTCTAAGTGCAGAACATCCATATGAGATCAAAGAAGCAAAACTTCTATTGAAGAAAAATGGTGAAGAACCAATTGAACATCGTTTTCCGGTCAATATCACCCATATAAAAGATGAAGTGATCAAATACCGTGATGATCAACAGGTACCACAGCTTTATCAATTTTTAGCAGAAATTCCTTTAGAGGAATTGCCCTATTCCTTGAACAGACGCCTTGTATATCGCTTCTATCTTGAATTTATCTGCGACGTGAACGGAGTAGAGGAAACATTAACAACCACTTCTTTAGTGCTTGGAGACCGCTCGAACAAACTCAAAGGACTTGTTCAAATTCATAAGAGAAACGATGTACCGATTCGATATGAAGTGTACCGAAAGAAAAAAAGACAAACGCTTGGCATCCGTATTAATGACTACACCATGAAAACACGTGCCAAGTATTACGTCAAAAGCAAGTGGAAGAAATTCAAAAAGAAGATCGGTAAAATCAAAAAAGTCCGTAACCGCCTTGTGACAAGAACGTTTAAAACGACCTTTAAACTGGCGAGTAAGCTGTCTGTGAAAAAGAAAACTGTTGTTTTTGAAAGCTTTAACGGAAAACAATTCAGTTGTAATCCGCGTGGTATTTACGAGTATATGAAAGAAAATCACCCTGAATATACACTGATCTGGAGCGTTAAAAAGGGTCATGAAGCACCGTTTAAGGAAAAAGGCATCTATTATATCAATCGTCTGTCATTGAAATGGATTTTTGCGATGGCAAGAGCTGAGTATTGGGTCGTAAACAGCCGTCTGCCGCTATGGGTTCCAAAGCCAGATCACACAACATACTTGCAGACTTGGCATGGTACGCCGTTAAAACGACTGGCAATGGACATGGACGAGGTGCATATGCCTGGAACAAACACGAAGAAATACAAAAAGAATTTCACGAAAGAAGCATCGAATTGGGATTATCTCATCTCTCCTAATGCCTACTCGACTGAAATCTTTACACGTGCGTTCCAATTCCAAAAGACCATGATTGAGTCAGGATATCCGAGAAATGACTTCCTTCACAATCAAAACAATGAAGAAACGATGAGAGCACTGAAACAAAAAATGAACCTGCCGCTCGATAAAAAATTGATCTTATACGCACCGACATGGAGAGACGATCAATTTTATAAAAAAGGGCAGTACAAATTTGATTTAGACCTTGATCTGCATGAGCTCAGAGCTGCTATCGGAGATGAATATATTATCATTCTGCGTATGCACTATCTAGTTGCTGAAAACTTTGATTTAGGGCCGTATGAAGCTTTGCCTATGACTTCTCTCATTACGAAGACATTAGAGACCTTTATATGATTTCAGATCTGCTCATCACAGATTACTCATCTGTTTTCTTTGACTATGCAAACTATGCAAACCTCAAACGTCCGATGCTGTTCTATGTGCCTGACATTGAAACATATCGAGATAAGCTAAGAGGCTTCTATTTCGACTTTGAACAAGAAGCACCTGGACCGCTTGTAAAAGAGACAGCACGTGTGATTGACTGGGTCAGAGAAACAGAACAGCCGACCTTTACACTACCAGATTCATTTGCGCCGTTTTATGAGAAATTCTGCTACTTAGAGACTGGAGAATCTTCGAAGCGGGTCGTTGAAGTAGTGTTTGATAAAAAACATAATGCTTAAAAATCTTGCATTATTGTATGAACAAGATTTTGATCAAGAGACAAACACCTTTAAGTTGATTTCACTTAAAGGTGTTTTTTTATCTCGATTAGTAAACAAAAAAGCCAGTCGATTGTCTCGAACTGGCATCTTCAAAAAATAAATATTTAATTAGAAAAGTTTCTTTTGTGTATGTTTCTTTTTAGATGTCTTTTCATTGACTTAAGAGCTTTGAGCGTTTTTCGAGATTTACTTTTTAACACTTTTACTTTTTTAACACTGATTGTGAAAATATAGTTTCGGACTAGTGTTTGAATGGTCGCTATTTTTATATTTTGAAGAGTTTCTTTAGAAATTCTTGCTAAGGAAGCAATGAGTGAAAAATCATCATCTTTTAAAGAAGATATTTCATTGAAAATTCTTTCGCAGTTTTTGTTATCAGTATACGTTAGAATTAAATCTCTTCTTTCTTCGACAAATAATTTCTCCCGGAAACCATTATGAATCGTATGAATCATCTCATTCACTAAGCTTGTTTGATCTTCTACAATTTCACCTAGGAAAGTTTCTTCCTTACTTCTTAAAATACCCTTATTGAAAAATTCTTCAAAATCAAAATGATAATATATAACTGGTTTTTTCATAAAACTTACATCAAATGAAACACTAGAATAATCGGTAATAAGGAGAGAGGCTCTCATTAATAATTCTTGAACGTTTACTTCACCCAATTCCAAAATAGACACTACATCACTCTTATATTTGTTGAAATAAGAGATATATGGCTGCATTCGATAATGTGGATAAAATAAGAGTTTCACTCTATGTTTTTTTAATTCTTGAAGCAGTTTTTCATCTTTTAGAATCGAAATATATTTCTCGTAATAATCCGATTTTAAGAAAGTTTCTTCTGTATTTAGCCATTCTCTCCATGTTGGCATGATTAAAATCTCTCTATCACCATTATGATCGGTTGTTTTAGAATTAGCTAAATGATCAAATCTTGATAAGCCAGTCACCTTAACCTCTGATTCTTTGTAACCAAAATGATCCATCATCATTTTCTTTTCATAAACCGAGCTGACACAAACTATATGAAAAGGATATTGATAGAAAAATCGATGATATTCAGCTGATTTTCTTCCCATTACACCGTGTTGAAGAAAGATTCTTTTTGCTTTCTTCGTATGTTGATATTGTGGTATTTTAAATGGAAGGAAATATTCTAGATCATGAGAACCGATAAAGTGTGTAGCTTGTAGTGTTTTTTCAATATGTTCAGGTGAGCCAATGATCAGTACGTTTCCAAGATGTTCGATATTTCGAATATCTTTACTTCCTTCTTCAATAGCATAATAAACTTCCTTATCAGGATGCTTTTCTCTGCAATATTTGAAAAAGTGATAACCTGTATCTTGAGCAGTATCTGGTCTTTCTCCTATAATCCAAACTTCTTCTCTGCTTTCACTAATTTGATCCTCAGAAATAGAAGATTTAAAGGGAAGTACTTCTAGTTTCAAATTTCCCTTTGGTGTCGTTGATGAAAAGTTAAAAATCTTATTATTATCGTTGCCTTTATATTTGATAATAGAAAGATACTTGTCTTTCTTATAAGTATACTTAACAAATCCTAGACGTCTATTAAATGAAAATTTTTCTGTATCGAATCTTATAAAGAAATCCCAAACGCCTTTTTCTTCAGGAAGTGTGGATGTATCAAATAACACTTTGAACCCACAGTACGTATAGTCTTTCTTGTCCCGTTTATAATGATAAGCAAAAGTTAAGTCTCTTTTATTTTGTACGGGAATGGTTATTTCTTTTAAAGATGCGCGTTCTTTTAGGACTAATGAGCGCTTAACAGAATCTGAATGAGGCATTTCTAAGCCTCTTAAGATAGCAGCGCCTTCAACTTTTAAGTAGTGACCGCGTATTTTTTTAACTTGATAGAGATTTCTTACGGTTCTTGCTTTTCTAACTGTAAAACTCAAGTTTTGACTGGCGGTTCGATGTAGTCCTACTTCAAAAGGCACTTTCTCAAATATATTAAGAACGTTATTTTCATCAAAAGTCAAAGAGTGATTTGTGACTTTGGCGAAAATAGTCTTCTGGCTTTTTTTATTTGTTAATAAAAAGAGCCAGTCAGATTGTTTCTGACTACCTTCTTGTAAGGCTTCAATGATGCGTTTAAAAGGTATCTTTAAAATAAAATCTTCATCATTTATACGTTTCATTCTAGTTAACACAGTACTCTCTGTGTCTTTGTTATTCATCATGTGAATTTCAGAAACATGATGATCTATTAATGCTAATTGTTCACTTGCTATAGATATTTTTGCAGTCATCGTTTGATTTTGAATATAGCTCTCTTTAAAAGAAACAAGTAGACTCTCTTGTTTGACATATAATATCAATCCACTATTCTTCTTTTTAAATTGACATTGAAAGAGATGATCAGCAGTCTTAAATGAATTTGTAGAAACCAATTTTTTTCTGTCTTTTATAAACGATCCTAGTAACTTACCCTCTACTTCTTCATAAAAATGAATTTGCCAGATACCCTCATATAAATTATGAAGGCCAAGTGAACTTAAATCTACGTGTGCAGACCAAATTCCATCTTCTGAAATTGAATCAACAGGAAATAATATTTTATCCTTTGAAGGTACTCTATGAAATGAAATAAAGAATTTCCTTTGATCTAATGGAGCATCAATGTCTAAAATGTTTGAAACACCATTTATTGTGAGAGTATAATTTTCAAGCATGAAATCAATCAAATTGGTTTTGTATAAGTTTGTTCTTTTTTTAGCATTTAAAATTTCGAATGTTATTTTTGTTTGTAAGTTTTCATTGCTTGTTCTTTTAATTAGTACAGCCAATTCTCTATGCAGAATCTTTCTTTGCCATTTGTGATGAACGGCATATTGTAGCGGAGTGAGCATTCCAACTTGATCTGCTACGAAGATACTGAAAGAGGAACCTTTTAGAGGGAGAATGTCTTTAGCACGTATTTCTGCTACGTAAAAACCATCTTTATTCTGCTGTAGAGGAAAATCAAATGTTTGATTATCACGAATGAAATTTATTGTTTTTAGGTCTTTTTTATCATATGAATGTATGAACAAAGATAAGATAGAGTTACTAGTTAAAATACTTTCTAAAGAAACCATAGTCTCTCTCCTTAAAATCTAGTTAATAATCTATTTATAATGAGTAAAAATAATACTGAATAACTATAATATGGATATTCAATTAATATAGTCTGATTATATAGTCAAGATAGTTTAACATACATTATTCTGAAATGTAAATATCATCCCAAATTTGCTTATAACCTATGATCAAGCAAATAATTCCTATACTTATGAAGGATAGCATCTTTGTTTTGTCTTTAAAGTGAAAAAATAAACAACATCTGTTACAATTATGAGCGGTGCTTTTAATTTTGGTACTCAAAACTTTTGTTAAGGAAGATAACAATGAACGCAATGTTGACGATACTAAAGGAGCAAATTAGCTCATTTCCGCTGATTATGCGACTTGCTGTTTATGAAACAAAATCAAAATATCAGATGAATTATTTAGGTGTTTTATGGCAGTTTTTAAATCCATTGATTCAAATGCTGGCTTACTGGTTTGTTTTTGGTATGGGTATTCGAGGAGGGCAGCCAATTGTCATTGGCGGCGTGGAGGTTCCATTTATCATCTGGATGCTTGCCGGTTTAATCCCTTGGTTCTTCATTAGTCCGACCATTCTTGATGGATCAAACAGTGTGTTTAAACGCATTAATATGGTATCGAAAATGAATTTTCCGATTAGTGCGCTGCCGTCTGTGGTGATTATGTCCAACTTGTTCAGCTACTTTGTCATGATGGGCGTCTATTTAATCGTGCTGATTTCCTATGGCATCTACCCTGACGCGCATTGGCTGCAATATATATACTATTTTATTTGTATGATCGCGTTTATGTTTTCGTTTAGTTTGTTTAATTCCACGATTAGCGTACTCGTGAGAGACTATCAATTTCTTTTACAATCCGTGACACGATTACTATTCTTTTTGCTGCCGATTTTTTGGAATATCTCAGAAAAGCTCACTGGAGACAAAGCGTGGATTGGGGACATATTAAGATTGAACCCTCTTTTCTACATTATTGATGGTTTTAGAAATAGTTTGTTAAAGGGAGAATGGTTCTTCCATGATGTCAAATACACACTTTATTTTTGGCTGATCACGCTTCTTCTTTTAACAGCCGGTTCATTGCTTCATATGAAATTTAGGGATAAATTTGTCGATTTTCTTTAAAAAGTAAGGAGATTATACGATGAAACTAAAGGTTTCGTTTCGAAACGTATCCAAGCAATACGTCCTATATAAAAAGCAGTCAGATAAGATTAAAGGGCTGTTTTTTCCTAATAAAAATGAAAAAGGTTTTTTTGCTGTCCGTGATGTGTCCTTTGATGTATATGAAGGCGAGACGATTGGTTTTGTGGGGATTAACGGATCTGGAAAATCGACAATGTCGAACCTTCTAGCGAAAATCATTCCACCGACAAGTGGTGAAATTGATATGGACGGCCAGCCATCGCTAATTGCCATTGCTGCAGGGCTGAACAACCAATTAAGCGGAAAAGACAACATTCGTTTAAAGTGCTTAATGATGGGACTGACGAATAAAGAGATAGACGAGCTTTATGAAAAAATCGTAGAGTTTGCGGATATTGGTGACTTTATTGACCAGCCTGTAAAGAGCTATTCAAGCGGAATGAAATCCCGTCTTGGTTTTGCCATTTCAGCACATATCGATCCAGATATCCTTATTATTGATGAAGCACTGTCTGTTGGAGACCAAACCTTCTATCAAAAATGTGTGGACCGCATTACAGAATTCAAAGAACAAGGAAAGACGATCTTTTTTGTCAGTCATTCTATTAGCCAAATCCAAAAAATCTGTGATCGGGTGGCTTGGATGCATTATGGTGAACTTCGTATGTTTGATGATACGAAAAAGGTCGTGAAAGAGTATAAGGAGTTTGTTGATTGGTTTAACAAGCTTTCCAAGAAAGAGAAACAAAAATATCAAATGGAACATAAGGAAGGCAGAAAAGGCGTACAAAAGACAGAAAAGGTGTCTCGTTATCAAGATAACGGAAAACGGCGCTCATTGTTCGGACCCGCATTTCAAGTGACAGTTTTAGCGGCCTTAACGATTTTGCTTGCCTTATCAATGTTTTCGGATCGCCCGCTTCGTACACTGGCGACATTTGGTGCAATTCCATCAGATAAGATAGAAGCGCCTCAGTCGAAGAACCCGGAAACGAAGGGGGCGCCCGATATGAAAAAGGTGGATCAACAGATGATTGTCACGGCTGATCCACTCAAGGTTTACAAAGACCAAGCCATGAAAAAAAAGGCTGATGTCACTTTGCCATTTGGACAAGAAGTACAGGCTGTGGCTGAAAATAAACAAACCGTTCAAATTAAAATAGCGTCAGAAACGTATTTTGTTAAACCTGATGCGCTTCAAAATGCAGAGGATTTAAAGTCATTATCCATTGGACCAGGACAGTTTAATTCCTATGTATCGCCTGCATCAGCAGGTTCATATGAGTATTTACTTTCTTTCCTTGGAAAAGAAGAGTCTGTGCTAAAGCAAAGAATGCAGACGCTGAGCTCGATCAAAAGTGATCAAGGAGATACGATTGAGCGTTTGACCACAGAGAAAACTGACTATGTTATTCAAAATGGTCAGGCAAACACCATTGTGTTTCGAGAGGTGATGTCCATCTCTCCTTCAACACTTGGGCTGACAGAACAGAATGTCTGGATGAATGAGAAACAAACGAAATTCGCAGTGAAGGGCGAAAACAATCTGTTTGTCATTGATAATGAACAGCATACACTGACTATTTCAGTCATGAATTAAAAAAGCTGCCGATGCCGGCAACTTTCAGCGTGTAGGCAAACCCTCGCATTCGGTGTCAGGTCTGCGCTCCGGTGCTCACGAATGTCAAATTCGCTCTGCTCCTGTGCTCGTCCTTCCTAGACTGCAAAGGTTTTCTATCACGCTGAAAAGAAGACAAAGGGCTAAAATAAAGATCATTTTAGCCCTTTGTCAATAATTTGAAAGCTGCCGATACCGGCAGCTTTTTTAGTTCACTTCTTCTTTTTCGAGAAGCTGTTTCATAAATGGAATGAGTTTCTTTTTCAATTCTTCATCCTGAAGAGCAAACTCAAGCGTCGTTTCGATGAAGCCTTGCTTCTCGCCGACATCGTATCGTTTCCCTTCGAAATCATAGGCAAATACGCGCTGAATGTCATTCAGCTTTTGAATGGCATCTGTCAGCTGAATTTCTCCGCCTGCACCAATTTCTTGCTGATCGAGGTACATAAAGATCTCTGGCGTAAAAATGTAGCGCCCTAAGATGGCTAGGTTCGATGGTGCTGTTCCTTGCGGCGGTTTTTCAACAAAGTTTTTGACTTGATAGCGGCGTCCTTCTTGTGTAAGTGGGTCGATGATCCCGTAGCGATGCGTATCGCTGTCTGCTACTTGCTGAACCCCGATGACTGATGAAAGAGTTTTTTCATATTCATCCATTAGCTGACGCAGTCCAGGTGTTTCGGCTTGAACAATGTCATCACCTAATAAAACAGCAAAAGGTTCATCACCGATAAAGTTACGTGCACACCAAACAGCATGTCCGAGTCCTTTTGGCTCTTTTTGACGTATGTAATGGATGTCAGCAATGTTAGAGGATTTTCTCACTTTCTCTAAAAGCTCGCTCTTTCCCTTTTCCTCAAGATTGCGCTCTAACTCTGGTGCAAAATCAAAATGATCCTCAATAGCTCTTTTCCCTTTTCCAGTGACGATAATAATGTCTTCGATTCCTGATTCAACAGCTTCTTCAATAATATATTGAATGGTTGGTTTATCAACGATTGGAAGCATTTCTTTAGGCATTGCTTTTGTTGCAGGGAGGAAACGTGTTCCGAGACCTGCAGCTGGTATAATGGCTTTACGTACTTTTTTCAATGAACTTTGCACCTTCCTTACATATAGAAAAAATGATTTGACTTCATTTTTCATCTTTCATAAAGTGTAACTTACAAATGATAGAAATGACAAATGATTTACGATAAATGCATGATTCTGATTCAATATCTATTGTAAAGAGTTTTTGTAAATTTTTATGTTGAAAAGAGTAAAGGGGATGTAAAAATTGAAAATAGAATGATTAGGATTCGTTTCTATTCTTTTGTATAATACACTTATGATAAATGAGAAGGAAAGAGGCATCGACTATTGAAAACATTACATGTAATGACTGTATTCGGGACGAGGCCTGAAGCGATTAAAATGGCACCCCTTGTCCTTGAGCTAAAAAAACATCCGCAAATCAAATCCTCAGTCACTGTGACTGCACAGCATCGGCAAATGCTTGATCAAGTGTTGAAAGCCTTTAACATTCAACCAGATCATGATTTAAATATTATGAAAGAACGCCAGACATTATCTGAAATCACATCAAATGCACTATTGAAACTAGATCAATTATTCCAAGAGGAAAAACCTGATATTGTCCTTGTTCATGGAGACACAACTACAACCTTTGCAGGAAGCTTGGCCGCATTCTACCACCAAATTTCTGTCGGTCACGTTGAAGCGGGTTTAAGAACACACAATAAATACTCGCCGTTCCCTGAGGAATTGAACCGACAAATGACAGGCACAATTGCTGATATTCATTTTGCTCCTACAAAAGAGGCAAAGCAGAATCTTTTAATTGAAAATAAAAAAGAAGAGACGATTTGTGTGACGGGGAATACTGCGATTGATGCATTGCAAACAACGGTTACAGAGCAGTATCAACACCCTATTTTAGAGAAAATAGGCACAGATAAAATGATTTTGTTAACGGCTCATCGCAGAGAAAATCTCGGCCAGCCGATGAAAAACATGTTTAGAGCGATTAGACGTATTGTAGAAGAGTTTGAAGATGTTCAGGTTGTCTACCCTGTACATTTAAACCCTGCTGTTCGTGATGCGGCTCAGACAGAATTCAGTGATCTTGATCGTGTGCACTTAATTGAGCCGCTTGAAGTTGTTGATTTCCATAACTTCGCTGCTGCCTCACACTTTATATTAACGGATTCTGGCGGTGTACAAGAGGAGGCGCCTTCTCTAGGGAAGCCAGTACTAGTGCTGCGCGATACAACAGAACGCCCTGAAGGTGTGAAAGCTGGTACGCTTAAGCTCGCGGGTACAGATGAAGAGACCATTTACAACATGGCAAAACAGCTGCTAGTCGATCAGAAAGAGTATGACAACATGTCGAAGGCGTCTAATCCATATGGTGATGGACAAGCGTCAAAACGAATTGTCGAAGAGCTTCTCCATCGTTTTGGATTAAGCGAAGAAAAACCAGTTCCATTTCAATCATAAAAAAAGAAGACTACATTTCTGTAGTCTTCTTTTTTACTGCTCTAGACTTTCCTTCAATTCCTTCTTCACTTTAGCCAGACTGCTGTCATCAAGCTGGTAGTAATAAATGTTATTGATACGTGCGCCTGATCCTTTCAACTCGTGCTGCTCCACATGCTGTCTTGCATCACGATAATCATTCATCATCGTCCACATATCGTCAAATGACATGTTTGTCTTCATATTATTTTCCACGACTTTGAACATATCGCCGAATTTCGTAATAGATGAAATGTTGGCACCTTTTGCAATGATGCCTTCAATAACTTGGCGCTGTCTTTGCTGACGTCCGAAATCACCTTTTGGATCTTGCTTTCTCATTCTCGTATAGGCAAGGGCTTGATCCCCGTTCAGGTTAATCTCTCCTGTACCAAATGAATGGCCATCATAGCTAAATGCAAATGTGCTGTTCACCGTAATGCCGCCAAGTGTATCGACAATATCCTTAAAGCTTTCCATATTGACTTTAACGAAGTAATCAACAGGTACATCAAGCAGTTCCTCTACAGTATCTGCTGCCATTTGTGTACCGCCGAATGCGTAGGAATGGTTGATTTTATCCATTGTGCCTTTTCCGACAATTTTCGTATACGTATCACGCGGGATGCTCACCATTTCGGTCGTTTTCGTTTTCGGATTTACTGTCATGTATATTAATGTGTCTGCACGACCTCGGTCATTTTTTCGTTCATCGACACCCATGACTAAAATAGAAATCGGGTCTTTCTTATTTAAATCGACATCTTTGTCACGCTTATCTGACTTCTTTAAATTCTCCTGAATGCCTGCGACGGTCGATGCTGCTGTGTTCCAAAGATGATATGCGTATCCGCCAGTTGCTAATACGAATAAGCCAATAATCGATAAAACAATCCAAAGAACCTTTTTCTTCTTTCTTTTTCTTTCAGCTCTCATAATGTCCCTCACCTTTTCTATGATTCTTCCATGATTATAGGTTTACGAATCTTGATAAACAAGTTATTTTTTTACTCTGAACCTAGATATAGACGTTGTAACAAAAAAAAGGTTTCAAAAAACCTTAAATTTACCTTAAAATAATAAGTTATAAGACGATACAAAGACATGAGGTGAAAAAAATGAAGAAAATCGTCGTTTTACCGTTCTTAATACTGCTACTAGGTATCGTGCTCACAGCATGTGGAACGGCTGAGCAGTACACAGGAGAAAACAAGACAAGCAGTTCAACTCCTCAGGTGCTGGAAGAGAAAGCTGAATTTATTGGAATGGCTGATGCACATACAGTCGAAGTGAAAAAAGTGAATACGACCTTAAGCTATGAATTTACGGATAATTTTAAAGATGTGTTAAATGAATTTAAACCTGGAGACACAGTAGAAATCTCTTACTTTATTAATGACAGTGGTCAAAAGGAAATCCAGAAGATTGAAAAACAGAAGTAAAAAAGATGGGCGGGATGAACAAAATTGAAGAAAACAGGCGTTACACTAATCGTTCTCATGATACTGACTCTACTAGTTGCACCCTTTCAGTCTGCCATGGCAAGCTCGGCAATTTCAGTGAAATTGTCTAATTATATCGGAAACAAAACAAGCATGGATATCTCAACAACTGGGGAATACAAGCTATCAGGATCAAATGTTGCTGTGACGAAAAGATATGACGGCAAAAATCGCTATGAAGTAGCCAATAGCATTGCATCTGCTGGCTGGAAAAATCCTTCAACTGTTGTCATTGTCAGTCGTGATGCATTTGATCATGCAATTTCTGTATCACCGTTAGCATACAAACTGGGCGCACCTATTTTGTATACGAATATTGAAAAACTGACGAAAACAACAGAAAACCAGCTGAAGAAAATGAAGCCGGATAACATTCTGATTGTCGGAAATACGAAAAGCATTTCAACAGCTGCTGAGAAATCTATTAAAAAGTATGGCAAAGTCAGACGTATTAGTGGAAAAGACAAGTTTGAAATCTCCCAAAAAATCGCTAAAGAAATGGGTAACTATAAGCAAGCTGTCGTTGTCGGCGGGAACTCATTTATGAATGGGATTGCCATTGCATCCTATGCATCGAGAAAGGGATACCCTATCCTGTTAACAAAAAAAGATTCCATTCCGTCTTATAGAATGCCAAGTAAAGTGATCATCATCGGCAGTACGAAAAGTACTGGACAAAAAGTTGAAAATCAAATCAAAAAAACCTCACAGGTGACAAGAATCAGCGGTGCCAATCGCTATGAATTATCTGTGAATATTATAAAGAAATTAAATATTAATGCAGATAAAGTTTATTTGGCGAAAGCCTCTAGCTATATTTATGCTATGCCGCTGTCGCAATTGGCTGCAAAATCTAACAGTACCGTTGTGTATGTGAAACCCGATTCTGTCACAGCGTCTTTAAAAGCACTGTTGAAGGAAAAAGGTACATATGCTTATCATCTTGCGGGCAGCACAAGTGCGATTAAAGATAGCTTGAAAAATTCCTTAGCCAAACAAGTTTATCTGAAAAAAAATCAAAACTACCAATTGAATATTTCTAACGGAAAAATTTCATTAAAAGGCATAAAAACGTATAACACAGTAAGAGTTGTTCCTGAGAAATATTCAACAAAAAATGTCCTTCAAATTGCAGGAAAGCCGTATTTAGGCAGCGTAAACTTTGCAATTGAATCAGGGTATATCAGGCCGACTCTCGAAAATATTCCATTTGAAGACTATTTAAAAGGTGTAGTGCCAAATGAAATGCCTGCAAGCTGGAATGTTGAAGCGTTAAAAGCACAGGCAGTTGCCGCTAGAACGTATTCTGTGAAAAGTATTGGAAAAGTCGTCCCTGATACAACAGCCTTCCAAGTCTATGGAGGATATAACTGGTACACAAATTCGACAAAAGCTGTCGATGCCACAAAAGGAAAGGTTCTGAAATACAACAATCAACTCATTTCAGCAACCTATTACTCTAGCAATGGCGGTTATACAGAGGCAAGTGAAGAAGTATGGGGAAATGCACTGCCATACTTAGTGGCCAAAAAGGATCCAAAAGATCCAGTCAATCCATGGACACTGAAACTCTCTAAAAAACAACTCGGCACGACATTGACTGCTAGTACAGCAGCATCTGAGTGGTCTAAAGCAAAAGAGACAAATGCAGCTGACCTTGCTGGCCTGAAATCATGGCTGCTTAAAAACAAAGAAACTGCTGCATCTGATATGAAAATCGCATCCATCTCAAGCCTGACGTTCTCAGGGAAAACAAAAGGCCAGCGTGCGAAGACGGTATCGATCAAACTGACATACCATCTGAAAAACAAAACAGGCACATATTCGGTGAACAAAAGCACAACGGCAAGTATGAAGATGACCGAGTTTCGATCAGTCATGGGCGCAACAAAGGTGAAAAGCACGTTTGCGTCAGTCAAAAACAACACAAATGACTTCACGATTTCAGGAAAAGGATATGGCCACGGCATTGGTATGAGCCAATACGGAGCCAAAGCGAGAGCTGAATCTGGAAACTCATACTCTTCCATACTCTCGTTCTACTATCCAGGTACAAAACTAACAAACTATTAAAGGGTAAAAGGAGGACATAGAAGATGCGCTCATTGATGAAAACAGCCATCCTCAGCCTCATCGCCATTTTCGTTATCGTTCCAACAGCTTTGGCAGACAATTCAGTCACAAGAATTGATGGCGGGAGCAGATATGCCGTAGCGGCAAACGTAGCGAAAAAAGGATGGGGAACTGCAAGTACAGTCGTTTTAGTAGGGAAAACTGCGTATGCAGATGCAACAGCAGGGATTCCACTTGCACATCAAAAAAATGGACCAGTTCTTTACACAAACAGTAAAAGCCTTTCGGGTGATACAAAGAAAGCCTTAACTTCATTAAAAACAAAGACGGTGATCGTTTTAGGCAGCACATCAAGTGTGTCAAACAACGTGGTCAACCAAGTGAAGAAAATGGGCATCTCCACACAGCGTATTTCAGGAAAAAACCGATATGAGCTATCTGCTAATATCGCGAAAAAAATGAAAAAGCCAGCAGGCGTCGTTGTCGTTGAGGGTTCTTTCTATGCACATGGGATTGCAATTGCACCTGTAGCTGCTCAAAAAGGATTCCCGATTCTATACACAGATAAAAAGGGACTTCGTTCTGAAATCGCTTCTGTTGCAAAAGCAAGCAATGTGAAACAAACCATTGTAGTCGGCGGAGAGAATTACGTCACAAAAGCAGCTTATAACCAATTGAAATCTCCAACGCGAATCAAAGGCTCGACTCGTTATGATGTCGCGGCAAATATTGTGAAAAAATACAATATGAGCGTCAATAATACCTATGTAGGAAGAGGATTTGGCTATGCCACTTCATCTTCTGCTGCTGGCATTGCGGCGAAGCAAAACAAAGCATTGCTTCTAACGAATGAAAAGACGCTGCCAAAAGTAACAAGAGCAACAGTGAGCAGCAAGAAAATCACTAAATTTACTGTCGTAGGAAGTACAAATACTGTCACACCAACTGTTGTAAATCAGCTGAAAAACCCTGCTGTTGGGAAAAAAGTATTCATTGACCCAGGTCATGGCGCGCATGATTCAGGAGCTGTAGGTTACGGATTATATGAAAAGAATTTGAATTTAGACGTAGCAAAGCGTTTAAATACGAAATTAAACAACGCTGGTGCACTCGTGACTATGTCAAGAACATCAGACACATTTGATAGTCTTCAAACACGAGTGAGCAAAGGTGCCAATGCGAAAGCGGATATCTTCATTAGTGTCCATGCGAACTCAAATGATAACAGCAGTGCAAATGGAACAGAAACATACTATGACAAAACATATGCGGCTGCAAACAGCCTGAAGCTGGCGCAAAACATCCAGCCAAAAATGGTTAGTGCACTAGGGACAAGAGACCGTGGTGTGAAAACAGCTGGCTTCTACGTCATTAAATATTCTAAAATGCCGAGTGTTCTTTTAGAAACTGGTTTTGTTTCTAGTCCAGTTGATTCAAACATCTTGAAATCTGCTACGTATAAAGATCGTTTAGCGTCAGGCATTTCAAGCGGTGTGTCAGGTTATTTTAGATAAGAAAACACAAACCTGAGGGGTGCCTCAGATACTCCTCTTAGGCTGCTCGAGTAAGAACTCGGCAGCCTTTTTTTAAAAGTCCACGAAGAAACATTGTCAAGTTAAAAATACATTTCATTTTTGGCTATGTTTGTTATAATTGAAACATAGAAGGTGAATGGTTTACGCATAAATCTTCAGCAAACCGACAAATCATGAAGAGGTGACGATCTTGAAAAAATTAATCACAATGCCGTTTCTCGTATTGCTTCTAGGAGTATTGCTCACAGCGTGCGGCACAACAAATCAATCAAGCGATAACAAAAAGGATGACAGTCAAAAAGAAACAACTGAAGCAACCGATCAAAACAAAGATAAGGCTGCAGACGAAAAATCAGAAGATGATCAATCATCAAAAAATGAAAAATCAGATGATCAAAGCAAAGAAACAGCTGCTCAAACAGAAGAACCAGCAGGTCAATCTGATGAAGAAGCAAAAGACAGCTCAAGCAAAGAAATTACAAAAGAAGAACCTGCTAAAGACCAATCAAAAACTGACTCAAAATCTGACTCTAAAACAAAGAAAGAATCAACAACTAGTAAGAAAAATGAAGTCACCAAAGAAGGCACATATGTCGGTTTGGCTGATGGACATACAATTGCTGTCAACATTGATGGAAAAGAAGTAGCGATTCAATTCGGAAATACCTTTTCTAAACAAGTGAACAGCTTAAAAGAAGAATCAAAAGTAAAAGTAACCTATACAAAAGATGCAAATGGAACACTTCGATTGAAAACGATCGAATCTGTAAAAGCAAAATAAAGAAAAGACCCAGAGACCCGCAGAATTGCGGGTCTTTTTTACGTTGAAAAGGGCATAACTTGATATAAGTGCACATTCTTAACACAGTTTTACAAGACTTAACAGCCCATTTACATTTGCTTAATGTTGCTCTGCTAAACTGACTTTCATAGAACATCTCTTTACACAACAACTACTTTGAATGGTGAGGTGCAGGTCAGTGAGTGCAGAGAAAGCGATGAATCTTTACAGAGAATATGAAGTGAGACGAAATCACTCTTTTGCCTTAACAGAACATATGGTTCGTTATTTATTTGCAAAACGTTTCATAGATTTAATGTTCTCGTTCATCGGATTGATGTTGAGTACGCCAATCATTTTGCTGTTTGCTCTTTTGATTAAGCTAGAAACACCAGGGCCAGCCTTTTATATGCAGGAAAGGGTCGGGAAAGACGGTGTTTACTTTAAATTATGGAAGCTCAGATCGATGAGAACTGACGCAGAAAGCGGAGGAGCGAAATGGGCTCAAAAAAACGACCCGCGTATCACCAAAGTGGGGGCATTCATCCGTAAAACAAGAATTGATGAACTTCCGCAATTTATCAACGTGTTAAAAGGAGAAATGAGTATCGTAGGTCCTCGTCCGGAAAGACCGATGTTTACCGCAGAATTTAATCGGACGATTCCAGGCTTCACAAAAAGATTGGCAGTAAAGCCGGGGCTGACAGGTCTTGCTCAAGTAAATGGCGGATATGAAATGAGTCCAAGTGAAAAATTAACACACGACTTACAGTATATTCAAAACTTGACATTTTCTCTCGACACGAAGATTATGGTAAAAACGTTAAAAGTCATCATGACTGGTGACGGAGCCAGATAAGTAAAGTAGGGAAGAGAAATGGCAAGTATGAAAAAACGCATGCTAGGCGGGGCAAAATGGACAAGCTTGTCCGCATTGATCATCACCATTATCCAAATTGCACAGTTCGCCTTTTTAGGGAATGTGATGTCACTCAAGGAGTTTGGACTCGTTGGCATGATCACAACTGTCACAATATTTACGCAGATTTTACTTGATCTAGGAATTGGGGCAGCGATCATTCAAAAGGAACAAACGACAGAACGTCAATTATCTACATTATATTGGATCAACTTGCTCACAGGGATTATCTTGTTTTGTCTGCTCATCCTGCTAAGCCCAATGATAGCCGCTTTTTATAACCGGCCAGAGCTAGAGGGTCTGCTCAAGCTATTATCGATCATGTTTCTGATCGCACCGATTGGCCAGCAGTACCAGTATATGATGCAAAAAGACTTAGCCTTTAAAACATTAAGCACCATTGAAGCTATTGCGACCATCATATCGCTGCTCGTTTTACTCGTTTTCGCCTTCTTCATGAATCCGATTATCGCCTATGTCATTTCTCAAGTGCTGCTGCAATCAGGAAAAGGTCTCATGTATGCAGCGGCTTATTGGAAGAAGTGGCGTCCAGTACCTGTTTTTGCATTAGGAGAGGTGAAGGAATTTTTCTCATTCGGTGCATTCCAGCTCGCATCCAGACTGGTCAACCGAGCAGGATCAAACATCGACATGATTTTAATCGGCCGATTTCTTGGAGCGGAGGCGTTAGGTATTTACAGCTTGGCGTATCAAATTGTGACGATACCCGTACTGAAGATAAATCCGATTGTGACGAGAGTGGCTTTCCCAGTTTTCGCAAAAAGTCAGCGTGATCACTCCATGCTGCGTGAGGGCTTCCTCAGTATGACGAATATGCTCGCATTGGTTAGTTTTCCATTATTAATCGGCCTTGCTGCCGTATCAGACAGTTTTATAGAAGTCGTGTTTGGAGAGAAATGGCTAGTAGCGGTTCCGGTTTTAAATATATTGTGCATTGTCGGCCTGCTGCGTGTGTTGATGAATCCAAACGGTTCCATACTTCTTGCAAAAGGGAGAGCGGACTTAGCCTTTTATTGGGATACGGGGATGCTCATCGTGTATGGCTACGCATTATATGCAGGTGTCATGACAGGCAGTCTGCTCACAGTAGCTTGGATTTACTCAGGTGTCAGCCTGCTCAACTTTATTGTCGGTAGATGGCTCATGGCATATGTCATTCAGCTTGATATGAAGGTGTATTTAAAATCACTTGGAAAGCCTGCTATCATGACACTGCTTATGGCGATCTGTGCGATAGCTTTACATCAAGGAATGAAGCTGACATCAGCAGATATTTCACTTCAATTACTTCTGACTGTTTGTGTCAGTGCTGCATTGTATGGCTTGTTGCTCATCAAAATGTATCCCCAGGCTGCAGGCAAATTATTGAGAAGAGGTCGTTCGTCATGAAGGTACTATGGCTGACAAGTGTATATCCTAGTGAAAAACATCCGAGTGAGGGCGTATTTCATGAAACGCAAGTCCAGGAACTGCTCAAACAAGGAATAGAAGTGACTGTCATTTGTCCTAATCCAGAGAATCCGCCGGTTTTACGGATGCTCAAGGCATCCTATCGGCAGAAAAAAGAGCTGCCTGAACAGGAAGTGCGGAACGGAGTGACAGTTTACAGACCGTCTTATCGAGCGCTCCCTGGACAGCTGAAATGGGCACAGCCGAGTAAACGAATAGCGGCTTCCGTTCTCCGGGCAATGCAGCATCATCAGCTGTCACCAGATTTCATCCATGCGCATTTTGCCATGCCGTCTGGCGGAGCGGCGGCTGTCATTCAGAAAGAAACGCAAATCCCTTATCTTCTGACCTTACACGGCAGTGATGTGAACGTATATCCGAGCTATAGCAAAGGGGCACAGGCAGCCTTTGAAACGGCGGTGAAGCAGGCGTCTGTTGTTCTGACAGTGAGTGAGGAGCTGGCTAAAAAGACAAATGATATGACGAAGGTAGAAGCTAAATGTCTTCCGCTTGGTATTCCGCTCCAATCATTTTCCAGAACGGATGAAGATCAAAAAGGCATCAGAAAGCACTTAGGTTTACCGCTTCAAGATAAGCTCGTTGTTTTCGTCGGGCGTTTAGTGAAAGAGAAGGGCTTGCTTGAATTAGCTGATGCTGTCAGCAGCATGGAGGGTGTGAAAGCAGTCTTTGTCGGAAAAGGCCCCCTTGCAAAGGAGCTCACGGAACGGGCGGGAGCATCTATTATACTCCCAGGGCAGGTACCGAATGAGCAGGTAAGAGACTACTTAATGGCAGCTGATCTGTTTGCACTCCCTTCCTACAGTGAAGGAATGCCAACCGTCGTACTAGAAGCGCTCGCTTTAAAAGTACCTGTCATTGCAACACGGGTTGGTGGTCTCCCATCCTTATTTTCTACCTATCAACACCTGCTCGTTGAGCCACGTTCGGCGAGTCAGCTGAAAGAGGCGATTCACGCCTGCCTCTATGAAAACAGATGGAATGAGCAAGTGAAAAGCGATCTTCATGAAATGGTTCATACAGGATATTCATCAGAACATAATGCGAAGCATCTCATTCAGCAATATGAGAAGGTGCTCAATCAATCAACATCCATCGTTTAAACAGTATGAAATGTGCAAAGAATGATAGATAGATAAACAGCTTGGAACGGACAATATGCTTTTACTGAGAGGATGAAAAATGTTGAAGAAAATTGCTGTGATTGGAACAGGGTATGTCGGGTTAGTATCGGGTACTTGTTTTGCTGATATCGGAAATCGTGTCATCTGCTGTGACATCGATGAATCAAAAATCAACAGCTTAAAAAGTGGTGTCGTTCCCATTTATGAACCAGGTTTAAAGGAATTGATTGAAAAGAATACAGAAGAAGGAAGACTGTTTTTTACAACGAATATTACTGCCGCTATTAGGGAATCAGAGATTATCTATATTGCCGTAGGGACACCGATGACACCACAAGGGGAAGCGGATTTAACGTATGTGAAAGCCGTCGCTCAAACGATCGGTGAACACCTGAATGGCTATAAAATCATCGTCAATAAAAGCACAGTGCCCGTTGGAACAGGCCGTCTCGTTCAAGCCATTGTGGAAAAAGCATCGCGCAGCAAATATCCCTTTGACGTCGTATCCAATCCAGAGTTTCTCCGAGAAGGCTCTGCAATTCAAGACACGATGAATATGGAGCGGGCGGTCATTGGTTCAACAAGCACTCATGCTTCCACCATCATCAAAAGGCTGCATGATCCGTTTCAAACAGAAGTTGTGGAGACCAACTTAGAAAGTGCTGAAATGATTAAGTATGCTGCAAATGCCATGCTTGCCACAAAAATCTCTTTCATTAATGACATTGCAAATATTTGCGAAAGGGTGGGTGCTGACGTTGAAAAAGTCAGTGAAGGAGTTGGATTAGACAGCCGCATCGGGCATAAATTTTTAAAAGCAGGCATTGGATTTGGGGGTTCTTGTTTCCCGAAAGACACAATGGCTCTTCTCAAAATTGCCGAAACATCCGGGTATCGGTTCAAGCTGATCGAATCTGTCATTGAAACGAACAACAACCAAAGAGCCCACCTTGTCAGCAAACTGATGAGTGTGTTCGGTGATATTAAAGGAAAAACCATTTCTGTCTTAGGTCTTGCATTCAAACCGAATACGAATGATATGCGTTCCGCACCTGCATTAGATATTATCCCAATGCTGAGAGAGCTAGGTGCTTTTGTAAAAGCCTATGATCCGATTGCTTATATAGAAGCTGAGCGAGAGCTTGGTCCGCAGGCGGTTTTCAGCAACGACCTGTATGAAACAGTAAAAGATACCGATGCCTGTCTCATCCTAACAGAATGGGATGACGTACAGAAGATGGATAAAGACCAGATCAAGCAGCTGCTTCGTTCGCCAATTGTAATTGATGGAAGGAATTTGTTTGATCCAGCAGAAATGAAAGAGAGAGGATTTATTTACCAGTCTATCGGCCGCCCAAGTGTATGGGAAGCAGAATTGGTATCGAAGGCACAATAACAGGGGGAGCTTGGATGAAGAAAGTATTGGTTACTGGGGGAAGCGGATTTATTGGATCACATACGGTAGAGGCTTTACTAGAAAAAGGCTATGAGCCCATCGTTCTTGATAACTTTTCAACTGGATCTCGAGAAAATATTGCCCATCTTTCCGTGAAATGCATAGAGGCAGATATCACAAAGCCAGCGACGATTGATTTGATCAAACAAATCGCGCCGGATTATATCATTCATCTTGCAGCACAAGTAAGTGTAGCCGTTTCCGTTCAGGATTTCGTTTATGACGAAGAGGTCAATATCAAAGGATCTCTGCACGTCATGAAAGCTGCGGCTGAAGCAGGAGTGGAAAAAGTCATCTTTGCCTCATCAGCAGCTGTCTATGGAGACCCGGTGTATCTGCCGGTAGACACCGCTCACCGGCTGAAGCCTGGTTCACCTTATGGCTTAGCAAAACTGACAGTAGAGCGGTATTTAGAAATGGCAAAATCACTTTATGATGTGGACTATTGTATTCTTAGGTACAGCAATGTATATGGTCCTCGCCAAGACGCACTTGGCGAAGGTGGTGTTGTTTCTATTTTCTCTGATAAGTTTGCAAAGGATGAGGCCCCTTTTATCTTTGGAGATGGGGAACAAACAAGGGACTTTATCTATGTGGGTGATCTAGCAGCAGCGAATGTTGCGGCATTAACAGCCCAATCAAACGTTTGTTTAAATATTTCGTGTGGTCATTCCATCACTGTGAATGAACTGTTTCAAACGATGAAACGGGTAACGAGATCACAGCTTGAACCGATTTACAAGCCGCAGCGTGCAGGAGATATCGTGCATAGTACATTAGCAAATGAGGAAACGAAACAAGTCTTAGCTTGGGAGCCTGTTGTGAGTTTACAGGAAGGTTTGGCTCGTACCATTTCCTACTATAAACAGGAAGTCAAGGCTTAATCCCTCAAATCGGATGGGTTGCTTAGGAGGAAAATGGGTATGAGCGTGAAACAAACAGCATGGCAAATCATGATCGGATGTATATTATTTGCAGCAGGGCTAGGACTTGTACAAATGGCGTCTGCGCAGCCCATCGGGTTAAAAAAGATCGTCGCTATTCCGGTCCTGCTTTTGATCCTGACGGCTTTTCTCGTGTTAATGAAGCTATACATGAACGGTGAGCAAGTGTTCATGTCAGCCATTTATCTTTTAATTGCATTGACCTTTCTCAACAACGCTTTCTTTTCAATTAGTGCTGGGTTCTTTAGTCTTTTTCTCTACCGTATTATGCTCATTGCTGCTTTTGCTTTATTCATATGGCGGATGAGAGATAAGGGGACGTACATATCGCAGTGGCAGCAGATTCGTGTAAAAGGGATTCTTGGTTTTTTCGCTGCATGGTTTCTTTATGGGCTCATCTCACTGCTGTGGGCTCATTCGGTGACAGACGGTCTCAAATATATGTCCCTGCTTGCGATGGGGATGGGGTTTGTCTTTCTTGTGGTCATGTACATCCAGCGAATGGATCAAGTGGTCACCTTTTATAGCATTTGGCTCGTCATGACTGTATTTGTCATGGGGATAGGGTTTTATAATCACTTTACTTTGAACCATTTACCGAATACTTCATTGTATCTTGGGCCGGCGTATAAACAGCACTATCCTACAGCTGTCTTTTTTAATCAAAATGACTTTGCGACGTTTTTATCGATTAGCTTTTTCTTATATTTAGCGTGTATGCGGCAAATGAAAAATGGTTATATCAAAGCATTTGGATTATTTGGCGCCATTGCAGCACTGTATCTCATTTTGTTAACAGAATCCCGCGCAAGCCTGCTTGGCATATTTGCAGGAGCCGCCATCTATGTGTGGCTGCTCCTGCCGCGCTTTCTCAAAAAGTGGTCACTCATCGCAGCAGGCGGACTTGGTGTCATCTGTATCGCGGTTTTTTCAGCCAAGATTTATTCAGTCTTTTATGACTTGTTTCTCGCTTCTCAGGTCGCGCATTCTTTTAGTGAACCACTCCCATCTAACATTGCGAGAGCGAATTTGATCAAAAATGCATGGCATTTCTTTACGGATTCATACGGATTTGGTGTCGGAGCGGGGAATGTGTCTTACTACTTAGCCCACTTTTCAATCTTTGATACAGATCAAGTGGTTGAAGTGCACAATTGGCTGCTGGAAGTGATGACGAACTTTGGATTTGCGGTCATGCTGGGCTATATCTCCGTCTACGCTTATCTCATGTTCACACTGTATAAACAATACCAATGGGCTGACACAAGATCAGCAAAAATGATCATTGAAGGTTTGTTCGCTGCCATGCTGAGCTTTCTCGTTTCAAGTATCAGTCCTAGTTCTGTCTCGAATTTATATTTCCACTGGGTCTTTTTAGGCCTCGTGATCGCAGCGGTGAATATGTTGAAAAACAAACAGCGGTTTAAGACTTGGTAAACCGTGTGTGATGCTGCGCTGGTATGGCTACACTAGTGAAAAAGCAAATACGTCAATGTTGGGAGAATGAACATGTCTGGTTTCATATCTAGAATAGGGAAGCGAATCAAAAAGTATATCGTATGGCTCGTACTGCTGCCTGTCGTATTAGGCGCTTTTGGATTCTTTTTTGCCAAAGGAACAACGCAGCAGTCTAGTTACACAGCTGCTGTTACTCTCACGCTTGGTAAATATGATGACGGAGTGTATAACAATATGGCTGAAGTGACATCTCTATTAAAAAGTGATGCCTTTCTGAATGAAGCACTCAGTGACATCAAAGAAGAAGAAAGGCAGGATGTGAAAAGCCGCCTCATCCTCACCAATCAATCAGATACACAATTACAGCTGTCCTTCACAGATGCTGAGAAGTATCATGCTTTAGCTGTCGTGAAGCAGGTGTCGGATACATTTCTGAAGCAAGATAAAGCATTATTTACAAAAAGGCAGCAGGTGATTGAAAGTAGATTATCTGCTCTGGAAGACGAATCTGTCAGCAACGATTCCAAAGTAGATAAAGAACGATTCTTATATGAATTGGAGTCTACAAAGCTTGGAATGAAGCAGGCGAAGATTGTTGACCCTGCTCAAGTTCTTGATGAAGGCAATAAAGGCATGTCAGCGAAAAAGCGTGCACTGCTTGGACTTGTCATTGGCTTTAGTATCTCGCTCATGTTTGTGGTCTTGCCCGAAGTGTTCAAAGAATCTTAATGATGAACTGGAGATGAGTCTTAGGTGAACAATCAACCGTTAGTATCAATTATTACACCGGCCTATAATGCGGAACGTTATTTAACGGATACAGTTCATTCCGTCCTTGCCCAAACCTATTCCAATTGGGAACTGATCATCGCAGATGATTGTTCAACAGATGGAACAAGGAAGCTGCTTGGGGACTTAAGTGAAGCAGACGACAGAATCAACGTCATTTATTTAGAGCAAAATGGGGGAGCCGCCATCGCTAGAAATACAGCCATCAAACAGGCAAAAGGCCGCTTTATTGCTTTTTTAGACAGCGATGATAAGTGGAAAGAGACGAAGCTCGAAAAGCAGGTAGACTTCATGCTGACAAACGATTATGCCTTTACATTCACAGCATATGATATTATCGCAGAAAATGGAGAACCATTAGAAAAAACCGTCACTGCACCAGCAAGATTAACTTATGATGAAGCTTTGAAAAATACCATTATCGGCTGTTTAACGGTGATGCTTGATGTACAGAAGATCGGACATATAGAAATGCCGAACATCCGCACAAGACAGGATTTAGCTACGTGGCTGTCCATATTAAAAAGAGGATTTACAGCCTATGGTATGAGTGAACCGCTCAGTGAATACCGCATCGTTGGAAACTCGATCTCTAGTAACAAGTGGAAAGCAGCGAAAAAAACGTGGTTCGTCTACAGAGAAATTGAGCAGCTTCATTTTGTCAAAGCATCTTGGTGTTTTATGCACTATGCGACAAATGCTGTGAAGAAGCGCTTATAAACAGAAGGGAAAAAAGGTGATAAAGGTGAAAGCAGACTCGATCATACATGTTATCGTAGCGACGGGAGAATGGGGACAGGACGGCTTGAGGTACAGACGGCATCGACTGGCGGAATTTCTAGCATCTGATCCAGAAACGAAAGAGGTCATCTGGGTATGCCCATCTGCATCCCGTCATAAAGCTCCCTTTCAGCCCATAACCGATCGAATGAAGCAATTGACCATTCCTGATGTGCTTAAGAACAAATTATTTCGCTTTGGCCGATATCAAGACATGTTCTATATTCATAAATTGTCCCCACTTCTTGAGCATTTGCGGCAGGAAGAAAAGAAGGGAATCGCTGTTTGCTTATGGTATACGTTTCCGGGCTTTCCGCTCTTATCTTCTTTATTTGAATGGAAACATATTGTCTATGACTGCAGTGACCTGTGGGGAGAGCCGATAAGCGGCAAAAATAATTTGCTTTCTTATATGAGGCAGCGTGTCATTGTGAAAGCAGAAAATCGAATCATCAAATACGCACACAGTATTACATGCTCTTCTCAATACTTACACGATCAAATTAAAAAACGTCTCATGGGTGAACCGAAAGATGTCTTTACAGTGGAAAATGGCGTTGAGTACGATGTGTTTGCCAAAAGCAATCTTCCATGTAAGGAGGATGTGCTGGGAGGAAGAGAAGGAACTGTTCTTGGCTTTATTGGAGGCATCAAGCCGAAGCTGGATTTTGACATGATAGCCGAAGCTGCTCGCATGCAGCCTGATTGGACATTTTTATTTGTCGGTCCGGATGGAACAAATGGCGATCCATCTTTTCAGTATGCACTTAAACTGCCAAATGTGATTTGGACAGGTGCTGTTGCACCAGAAGAAGTGCCTGCGTATATGAAGCTGATTGATGTAGGCATGATGCCATACAAACAATCTCCTTACAATCAAGCCGTGTTCCCGCTCAAGCTATATGAATTTTTAGCCGCAGGAATACCGGTTGTCGGTTTAAATCTTCCGTCAACGGAAAGGCTAAAAGAGAATGATGTGTATGAATATTTAGAGGGCGAAGATCCTAGACTCTTCGTGGAAGCCTGCCAAAAAGTGATCAGCAAAAAAGACGACATGGACTATAGACATCTAAGACAAAGCCGTGCGAAGAAAAAAGATTGGCACGCGCTGTTCACAAACATGGTGGAACTAACGAATATTAAAGAAAACGCATAATTCATCAGGGATTGTGCGTTTTTATTTGTTTCTTCTTTACAGGGGAAGCTTGTGATCATCCTCTATTCAATTGTATAATGGAAAGAGCGGCCAATATACAAAATACAGATTTCAATTTAGAAGGAGACTGACCTATGGATTACGAACGCGCCTTATTAGCGTTTTTTGTCTCTCTGGCTACAGTTTTAATTGTGACACCAATCGTCAAAAAGTTTGCAATTAAGATTGGTGCAGTGGACCAGCCGAATAAACGAAAAGTTCATGATAAAGTAATGCCTCGAATGGGCGGTTTGGCAATTTTTATTGGGGTAGCGGCTGGAGCATTAGCAGGCGGGCTGTTTCTACATAATAAAATTACAGCAATTTCAGTTGGTGCCGTACTTATCGTCATTCTAGGTATATTTGATGATAAATATAATTTAAGTGCAAAATTCAAATTTCTCGTACAAGTTCTTGTTGCTTGTCTGATTGTAAGCACAGGCTTAAAAATGGACTTTTTCTCTGTTCCTTTCTTAACAGATCGAATTGAGTTAGGCTGGATGGCATATCCCCTAACCGTGTTATGGATTGTCGGAATCACAAATGCCATTAATTTAATTGACGGCCTTGATGGACTGGCTGCCGGTATTTCTGTCATCGGTTTATCAACCATTGCCGTGATGGCATTTTCAGCTGATAAAATTTTGATTCTTTCTTTATCCCTTGTTGTCATTGGTAGTACCATCGGCTTTCTTTTTTACAACTTTCATCCGGCGAAAATTTTTATGGGTGACACCGGTTCGCTTTTTTTAGGCTATATGATTTCGGTACTGTCACTATTAGGGCTATACAAAAGTGTCACTTTGTTTAGTGTTGTTGTTCCAGTGATCATCTTAGGTGTCCCTATTTTCGATACCACCTTTGCCATTATTAGGCGAATATTAAACAAACAGCCGATCTCAGCACCCGACAAATCTCATATTCACCATAGACTGATGGCCTTTGGCTTGTCCCATCGCATGGCTGTCATCGTGATTTATATGATTGGCTTAGTCTTTAGTCTAAGTGCAATTTTGCTGACAAGCGCCACCATTTGGTTATCACTGATCATTATCTTTTTACTGGTCATGTTCATGCAAGTGATTGCAGAAGTCACAGGCTTAGTGAATGAAGAATTTAAACCATTTACGAAATTTTATAAACGAATGGTCAAAAGGCAGTAAAAAACAGCCCGTTCCTAGGAACTGGGCTGTTTTTATTATTGTCCAGGTGTGCTGGTCGATGAGTTAGTTGTATCACTTGACCCTGTTTCACCAGAGGATGGATTGGTTTGTGAATCTGTTTCAGTTGAAGATTCAGCAGGAAGCTTTAAATGCGTCCGTAATTCATTTTGGACGTTAGCTAAATTGGTCGGATCTGGCTCAAAGTAATACGTGCGATTTGGCCCTAAATAAAGGTCTGATCCCTTAATAGAAAGTGTTTCTGTGTCGTCTCCTTTAAATCCGCTGTAGATTTGCTGAAGCGCAAGACCTTCTGTGATACGGAAATTGGTCGTAATGTGATCACTGACCTCTTTAGCGATGTTATCGACGTTCGCAATGTTATTTGGCTTCGCCATTTGATCAATCATTGCACGTAAAATTTGTTTCTGACGATCGTTACGTCCGAAATCACCGCGTGGATCTTGTTTTCTCATCCGTGCGTAAGCAAGTGCTTCTTCCCCGTTTAAATGCATATTGCCTTTTTTGAAGTAAATCTTTTTCGATTTTTTAACATCACTTTTTTCATTGAAGTCAAATGGAACATCGATATCAATTCCGCCGACTTCATCAATGACATCCTTGAATCCGTCGAAATCAACGGTTGCATACTTATCAATCGGAATATGCAAGAATTGTTCGACAGTTTCGATCGTTTCGTCTTTACCACCTTTAGCAAATGCTGCATTAATCTTTTCTTTACTTCCTATTGTATCACTTGCAAGCTGTACGCGTGTGTCACGAGGAATACTAACCATTTTCATCGTTTTGTCTTGAGGGTTAATCGTTGCGACAATGAGTGAATCTGAACGGCCATGATCACCCTTTGTGGCATAATCCTCAATTCCGACAAATAATACAGAGAAAGGTTTTTTCTTAATATCAATGACAGCATCACGAAGATTCGATTTCTCTCCACGGTTTAGTTCATCATATGTTTTGTCAGCAGCTTGAAGAGTATTGACGATTTTATATACTGCGAATCCGCCCATGCAGATGATAAGTAGCAAAAATAAGACCAGAATACGTTTGATAATTCTCTTCTTCTTACTCTTTTTCTTTCGTACACGCACTTTTACTCGTTGTGCCATTCATCTGTCTCCTTTATCGGACCAATGTCCTTTTCTAAATAAATCAATTCGCCTTCTTTTGTAACACTCTTTCCATTTGTCAGCTCAGTCATCCACTCAATGAACTGCTCTGTTTGTGTTTCTTCGACATATGTCTCAAAAATAACATCTTCTGCATAATGGATTTCTTTTAACTGAAAAGATGAGGCTCTAAGCTCATTCTCTACCTTTCCAAGCCATGTATAATCTATTGTTGTGTGCATTGTACGCATTAAACAACGCTCTACCATTCCAACATGGTTGATAGCTTCTGATACAGATTTTCCGTAGGCACGAATCAATCCACCGGCACCTAGCTTGATACCGCCGAAATAACGAGTGACCACAACGACTGTATCTTTCAGCTTCCGTTTTTTTAGCACTTCAAGCATTGGCACACCTGCTGTACCACTTGGTTCACCATCATCATTCGCTTTTTGAATGAGGTCATGTTCACCAATGAGATAGGCTGAACAATTATGTGTGGCATTCCAATGTTGTTTTTTAATGGATTGTATAAATGCTTGTGCTTCTTCTTCTGAGACAGCACGCTGTATATGACAAATAAAACGTGATTTTTCAATGACGATCTCATGCTCGCCACGACTTTTTACTGTAAGATAGCGATTCAGCAAAAGACACACCCTCCTGACAAGCAAATTGTAAGACTAGTGAAAATTTGCATTGGTTTTAGAATTTTACAGCGTATTTTGTTATGATGATAGGAGCGGAAAAAGGGTCGTCATAAAAACTTCAAGATTTATACGCATTCTTTCATTATAATTCGACATAAAATGCAGATCAATGACATTTATAATAAAAAAAGATGACATCACTGTTACGGGAGGGAAAAGCCATGACAACACCCAAAATGGATCCGAAATTATTGGATTCAATCATCATGAAAATGCTAAGTACAGTTGATGGCAGCAAGGACGAAGTATTTAGAATAGGCGAACAGTCCCGTCAACAATATGAAAGCCTAGTAGAAGAGCTGAAGCAAATCAAGCAGCAAGTAAACGAAGTAATTGATTTTGGGGATAAGCTGGAAGTCCATACAAGACATGCTAGAAATCGCTTATCTGAGGTCAGCAGAAACTTCAACAAATTCAGCGAAGAAGAAATACGGGAGGCCTACGAAAAAGCACATAACTTGCAGGTCGAACTCACCATGATTCAGCAGCGCGAGAAGCAGCTGAGAGAAAGAAGAGACGATCTGGAAAGACGATTACTAAGCTTGCAAGACGTCATAGAACGCTCTGAAACCCTTGTGAGTCAGATTACAGTTGTTCTCAACTATCTCAACCAGGATTTACGCCAGGTCGGCGTTTTACTTGAAGATGCTCAGGCAAAACAAGATTTTGGGCTCAGAATTATTGAAGCCCAAGAAGAAGAACGCAAAAGAGTGTCTCGGGAAATTCATGACGGCCCTGCTCAAATGCTGGCAAACGTGATGATGCGTTCCGAATTAATTGAACGGATTTTTAGAGACCGCGGTACAGAAGAAGGCTTTAAAGAAATTAGAAGTCTCAGACAGAATGTGCGAAATGCACTGTACGAAGTAAGAAGAATCATTTATGATTTAAGACCGATGGCTTTAGATGATTTGGGTCTGATTCCAACACTGAGAAAATACTTAAACACAATTGAAGAATATGATGGGAAAACCAAAATTACGTTCCAATGCCTAGGTGATACAGAAAGCGAAAGAATTGCTTCTCAATTTGAAGTAGCACTGTTTAGACTAGCCCAAGAAGCTGTCACAAATTCATTAAAGCATTCAGAAGCTGAAGAAATCTCTGTCAAAGTAGAAGTAACGAAAGACTTTGTGACCTTAATTATTAAAGACGATGGAAAAGGCTTTGATATGAAAGATGTGAAAACAAACAAAAACAAATCCTTCGGTTTACTTGGCATGAAAGAACGCGTAGACTTACTGGAAGGTAAAATGACCATAGACTCAAAAATAGGTCTAGGGACATTCATCATGATTCGCGTGCCGCTAACATTGCAAAATAAAATTGTAAAATAGAGTCAAAAGACATATTGACCATAAAGTTCAGGTGTAGAACAATAAACATGGGGAGGCGTAGCTTGTGACTAAAGTAAATATTGTAATTATTGATGACCACCAATTATTCCGTGAAGGTGTCAAACGGATTTTAGATTTTGAACCTACTTTTGAAGTAGTTGCAGAAGGAGACGACGGTGACGAAGCTGCACGTATCGTAGAACACTATCATCCGGATGTTGTCATTATGGACATTAATATGCCGAATGTAAATGGTGTTGAGGCTACAAAGCAGCTTGTTGAGCTTTATCCCGAATCAAAAGTCATTATTCTATCTATTCATGATGATGAAAACTATGTAACACATGCATTGAAAACAGGAGCGAGAGGCTACCTGTTAAAAGAAATGGATGCAGACACACTTATCGAAGCAGTGAAAGTTGTAGCTGACGGGGGCTCTTATTTACATCCGAAAGTCACTCATAATTTAGTAAATGAATTCCGACGCCTAGCAACTAGCGGCGTTTCAGCACATCCACAGCACGAGGTATATCCTGAAATTCGCAGACCACTTCATATCTTGACTAGACGTGAATGCGAAGTTCTTCAAATGTTAGCTGACGGAAAGAGCAACAGAGGAATTGGTGAATCGCTCTTTATTAGTGAGAAAACAGTCAAAAACCACGTGAGTAACATTTTGCAAAAAATGAATGTAAACGACCGTACACAAGCTGTTGTTGTAGCTATTAAAAACGGCTGGGTAGAAATGAGATAATGTTCCGGACAAGTACTCCTTTTTCGCCTGTTTTTTGTTCTCTCACATTTTAGCTGGAGGGAAATAATAGACAGGGTAAGGAGTCTTTTTCGGATATAGCGGGCTTGCCTATTGATTAGGCAGGCTTTTTTGATTACTATTATAAATCTAATGAAAAAATGATCATTCTTTTAAAATAAAAAAGAGTAACTTAACGAATAAGGAAGGTATTTAAGAATGAAAATAGCCGTTGTAACAGACAGTACTGCTTATCTACCACAAGAGCTACGTGATAAATATAATATTCATATGATCCCCCTCAACGTCATCTTTGGCAGTGAATCATACCGTGAAGAAATAGAAATGGACTGGAAGACATATTATGAAGAAATCAAAAAACACAAAGATCTTCCAACAACCTCTCAGCCTGCTTTCGGTGAATTAATAGCCTTATATGAAAAACTAAGTGAAACATACGACGCTGTGATTAGTATTCACCTTTCAAGTGGAATTAGTGGAACGTATAATAGTGCTGCCTCAGCGAATGATCTAGTTGACGGGATTGATATTTATCCGTTTGATACAGAAACAAGCTGTATGGCACAAGGTTTTTATGTGTTAGAAGCTGCTGAAAAAATCCAAGAAGGTGCTTCTTTAGAAGAAGTGTTAGCACATCTAAATTACCTGAAAGAAAGTCAGCGGGCGTATTTTATGGTAGACGATTTAACTCATTTGCAAAGAGGCGGCAGATTAAATGGTGCACAGGCTTTTATTGGAAGCCTCTTAAAGGTAAAGCCTATTCTGCATTTTGACAACAAGCTAATTGTCCCTTTTGAGAAGATTCGCACACGTAAAAAAAGCCATTTCACGTATTTTTGAATTATTTGATGAAGATGCATCACGTGGTGTTCCGATGAGAGCAACACTGATACATGGTAATAGAGAAGAAGAAGCAGAAGAATTAATTGCGCACTTATCAGAAAAATATCCTCATGTTGAATTTTATAAAAGCTACTTTGGTGCCGTGATCGGCACCCATCTAGGTGAAGGCTCTTTAGCTCTTGGCTGGGTAATTAGATAATTCCTAAAAAACCTCTTTTCGTATAGAAAAGGGGTTTTGTTTTTCTATTTTAACTGTTGGACGAAAGGTCATGTCTTTGCGCATAATAGGCAAACATCAATTGAAAGGTGTTTGGTGAAGTTGAATATGGATAAAGCAATGGAACTAATGCGGCAGCTGCATTCACGCCATTTGCTCACCGCCGAAACAAGGTGCCCACAGTCCAATTTGGATTGGTTGGAGGAGAAGGGCTTAGTCAATCGAACACCTGCCATTGAGAGGAAAGCAAATGGTTTTACATGCTGCCGGTGCGGTGTATCACACAAGCGGTACTTTGCTCACTCTCCATGTGAAGTGTGTCAAAAGGATTGTGTGTACTGTAGATCATGCATCATGATGGGAAAAGCAACTGAATGTGGGTTTCTTTATGAATGGACAGGTCCACAAAAAGTAGAAACATATCGAGCTGAATTAACATGGCAGGGAGAGCTGTCTAAAGGACAAAAAAGAGCGTCAGAAAAAATGATTGAAGCTATCAAAAGCAAATTTGATCTGCTTGTTTGGGCGGTTTGCGGGGCAGGGAAAACGGAGGTGCTTTTTCACGGAATCGAATATGCGTTAAATCAAGGAATGAGTGTCTGTATTGCGACCCCTAGAACAGATGTTGTGCTTGAACTCGAACCACGACTTAGAAAAGCATTTCAAGGGATGACAATAGCCGTACTTTATGGAGGCAGTTCTCAAAGGTTTCAGATTGCACCGCTAGTGATCGCCACAACCCATCAGCTGATGAGGTACAAAAATGCATTTGATGTGGTCATTGTAGATGAAGTCGATGCCTTTCCTTATTCAATGGATGAACGTCTCCAATTTGCTGTTCTAAAGGCGATGAGAAAGAACGGAGGGGTTAGGATTTATTTAAGTGCGACACCCTCTAAAAAAATGACGAGAGAGGTTTCTAGTGGAAAACTGGAAGCGATAAAAATTCCTCTGCGTTTTCATAAACAACCATTACCCGTACCGACCTTTCATTGGATTGGACATTGGAAAAAGAAATTAAAAAAGAATCAGCTACCCCGTAAAGTGATGAATTGGATGCAGAGACATATTGCAAATAAAAGAAGAGTATTACTTTTTGTTCCTTCAATTGCTACCATGAAGAAGGTAACGAAAATTCTTCGAGAACACTCCTTAAACGTGGAGGGAGTATCTGCCGATGATCCAGATAGGAAACAAAAGGTTCAGCACTTTAGAGATTACCTATACGATGTACTAGTTACAACTACTATTCTAGAAAGAGGCGTAACCATTCCAAATGTTCAAGTGGGGGTATTAGGTTCGGAATCTACTATTTTTACAGAGAGTGCACTTGTTCAGATTTCTGGAAGAGTAGGCAGACACCCGGATTATTGTACAGGAGACGTTTTCCTTTTTCATTTTGGTTTAACGAGAAGTATGAAACAAGCAAAGAAGCATATCGTTAAAATGAATGATACGGCTGCAAATGAGTTTTCTGAAAAACAGTGTGGGTTCAACTAAATCATGGTACATTATATTCACAATACACAAATGGCAGGAGAGACAAAATATGCTACTCAATGCAAAAGAAATACTACTCAAGGAAATTCTCTATCAATATCTCAACCAATTAAACATGATTTGTCATTGTGAAAAGTGTATCGAAGATGTATTAGCAATTTCACTGAATCAAGTGAAACCACAATATATAACAGACATCGATAAAATATCTTACAGTAAATCTGAGATGGTGGATAAACAGAAGAATACTGCTATGCTGGTTATTCTGACAGAAGCAGCTTCCAAGGTCTCCACATTTCCAAGGTGTGAAAATCGTCTGCTGCTGAACAAGGAAACCAATTGAATTGCCAAATTTGCGAGGGACATTTTGTGCCTGCTTTTACATGGAAATCATTCCTACTATTAAATGATGATCGTCTTTGTGTAGCATGTAAGAATGACTTAGTAAAGATTGAGCGTCCTATTTGTCCAACGTGTGGAAGGGCGCAGTCAAATGACCAAATGTGTCAGGACTGTGATAGATGGAATGAACGCCCTGATTCTACTAAAGTCCTTGTGAAAAATAGATCAGTTTATACTTACAATGAATTGATGAAAGATGTCCTTGCCCGCTTTAAATTTCGGGGTGATACGGCTTTAGTTGAGCTGTTTAAACGAGATGTACAAGCAGCATTTAAACATTCCTTCAGCATAAAAGAACCACTGCTGATTCCGATCCCTTTAAGTCATGAAAGACTAAAAGAAAGAGGATTTAATCAGTCCGTCATCATCGCTTCCTTGATAGGTAAGCCAATATTGCAGCCACTCGTGAAAATACATCAAAGTAAGCAGTCCAAAAAAAAGAAAAATGAACGCCTAGATCAAAAAGGATTGTTTCAAATAAAGCATACAGATGTGATTGTTCAAAGGGATATTATATTAGTTGATGATATCTATACAACGGGAGCAACCATTTATGATGCAGCAAGAATTTTAAAAGACGCAGGTGCCAATAGTGTTTCTTCTTTTACGTTGATACGTAGTTAAAAATCATGATAATTAACCGATAATAAGAAAAGAAAATAACGTAAGGGGTTTTGGTTATGAATCAATTGGCAAACTGTCCACAATGTAATCAGCTATTTTTAAAAACCACCATCCAAACGGTTTGTAACAAATGCTATGAAGAAGAAGAACGTTCTTTTGATATCGTATATAAATTCTTGAGGAAGCAAAGTAATAGACAATCAACCATCGCTGAAATAGTAGATGCAACTGAAGTTGATGAAGAATTAATCTTGAAATTTATTCGTTTGAAAAGACTGCAAATTAGTCAATTTCCGAATATTAATTATCCTTGTGAAAGATGTGGCAAAGCGATCAGGAAAAACAAGCTATGTAGCCAATGTGAACAGGATATTCATTCGCAAATCAGCCAAATGAACCAAGAAGAAGAGCGTAAAAGGGAGATTGAATCTAGGAAAAAAGACACCTATTATGCCATTAATCCTAAAAACGACTGATTCCCTAAACTAAGTTGCAGTTTGGTCGATAAAATGGATAGAATCAAGACAGACTGTAACGGAAAGCGAGAGGAATCCCGTGAAAATTAATCGATATGGAACACAACCAGTAAATCCTTACAAGAAAACATATGAGAAACAAACGTTGCAATCGAATCAAGCAAAATCAACTGATAAAGTCGAAATTTCTAAAAAGGCAATCGAAATGCAAAAGGTGCCGAATATTATGAGAGAACGTCAAGATAAAATTGACCAAATTAAAAAAAGCATTGAAGCCGGAACATATCAAGTAGATACAAAAGGCATTGCAGATAAAATGCTGAATTTTTATAAACAACAATAACAAAAGGGAGCAGCGTGAATGTCAGTTAAAATAATTATTGAAGAACTGCATCGTCTCTATGGATTGCATGAACAGCTATTAAAGTTGTCTAAGGATAAAACAGAAATGCTGAAAAGCAATGAGATTGATGCTCTTTCAGAGGTTCTGAATTTAGAGCAAAAGTATATTCAGGCCATTTCTCAATTAGAAGAAAAACGAATTGAAGCTACCGTTCAATTTTTACAAAGTGATCAATCACCAACCATCACTGTATGTATCGAAAAGGCTGAAGGTACAGATCAAGAAGAGCTCATTTCATTATATGAGAAACTAAATGACATCATGGTGGAACTAAAAGATGTAAATGAACTGAACAAGCAGCTTATTCAGCAGTCACTTCAATTTATTTCACTGACATTCGATCTCGTTAACCCCAATAAAGAAAATATGAATTACGGACAAAATGGTCTTGAGAGTTCAAAGCCTAAACAGCAAAGGGCTTTGTTTGATTCAAAGGCGTAAACAAGGAGGATACCAATGGGTTCTACATTCATGGGACTAGAAACGGCAAAAAGAGGAATCACAGCCCAGCGAGCAGGGCTTTATGTCACATCAAACAACGTCTCCAATGCAAATACGGATGGCTACTCAAGACAAAGAGTGACCTTTAAAGCAGAAAATCCTTATCCAGTCCTTTCTGTTTATGATGGAAAGACGTATGGTCAAATGGGAACAGGTGTACAAGTTGGAACGGTTGAAAGAATTCGAGACAGCTTTTTAGATCTACAATATAGAGATCATAACAACAACTTGTCTTACTACTCAACGAAGTCAGATGCCCTTTCACAGATGGAAGGGGTTATGAATGATTTGACGGATGAAGGCTTGAACAGAGCTTTTGATAACCTATGGAAATCATTACAGGTCTTATCAGAAACAAAAAATGCTGATACAGCTTCTGCACGTACAGTTGTTAAAACAAGTGCACAGGCTCTAGTTGACCAATTCCGTCTGCTCAATTCTTCTTTAACAACGGTACAAAAGAATTTGAAAACGGAACTCGATTCAACAGCCAAAGATGTAAACACTCTTTTATCTCAAATAGATGAAGTGAACAAACAGATTGCAGCTGTTGAGCCAAATGGATATCTTCCAAATGATCTTTATGATACACGTGATACTTTGGTAGATCAATTATCCTCACTTGTTGATATTAAGGTCAGCTACAATCCACCTGGCGGTAATGCACTTAAAATTGCTGAAGGAACTGTCAACATCGACATTATCGGTGCAAATGGACAATCTGCTGGAAACATTTTGAATGGTATTACAAATGAAAAGTCTGAACTGCAAATCTCTTACGATAATACTACGGGACTTGTTAACTCACTTCAATTCGGAACAACAACTATTGCAGCGGATCAATTACAAGTAAACGGTAAAGTAAAAGCACTTGTTGAGGCTTATGGCTACATGTCAAACGGTGCTGAAAAAGGCATGTATCCAGATATGCTTGCAGAACTGGATGAAGTAGCACAAGTATTCATGGATACATTTAACGATGTACATAAACAGGGGTACACGTTAACTGGTGCAAGTGGACAAGACTTTTTTGATATCGAGAATAACAATGAGTTGAATAAAGGTTTGGCAGCTCGTATTAAAGTGAGCGATGTCATTTTAGCATCAACAGATAATATTGCAGCATCTCTCAATCAAACTCAAGGTGACGGTTCGAATGCTACGAAATTAGCTAATATACAAGACTTAAAATTACCAATCGGCGGAAATACAACGACCATTCAGGATTATTACCAAAATGTTATTGCTGAGATGGGGGTACAAGGGAAAAAGAACATGACGCTTGAAAGCAGTTCAGCTGCTCTTGTCAATTCAGCCAATGAACGTAGAATGTCGACTAGTGCTGTCTCCATCGATGAAGAAATGACGAATATGATCCAATTCCAGCATGCATATAATGCGGCTGCGAGAATTATGACATTACAAGATGAAGTACTGGATAAGGTAATAAACGGCATGGGTGTCGTAGGAAGGTAGGGATAACGGATGCGAGTCACACAAGGTATGATTTCTCAAAACTCACTTCGAAATATTAGTAAAAGTTACGAAAAACTTTCTAAAATTAATGAGCAGGCACAAACAGGAAGACGTTTCACGAAAACGTCTGATGATCCTGTTGCAGCAGTAAAAAGCCTTCAATATAGTACTGCCTTGTTTCGAAATGAACAATATAAAAATAACTTAAATGAAGCACAAAACTGGATTGATACATCTGAAACAAGTGTCACTGAAATCATTGATATTATGTCAAATATACGAGATAAAGTGCTTGATGCGGCAAATGGAACAAAGCAGCCAGAAGATTTAGAAGCTATCGGAGTGGAAATTGGTCAGATGAAAAATCAAATCATCGATGCAATGAACACTCAAATGCTAGGTAAGTTCGTATTTAATGGGACGAATACAAATGTTAAACCAGTTGTTGAGAATGCAGACGGAACGTATACATTTAACTTCGAAAATTATACAGATGCGAATGCTGTTCAAGCGAATATTTCTGATGGGATTACTTTAAATGTAAACTCAAATCCAATCTCAGCGTTTGGTGGACAGGCCAACGGTCAAAATGTCATTGAAATGCTGACTGATTTAGAAAATTCATTGAAAAATGGAACATTCGCGAATTCTGATGATGCATTAGGAAGTATCGATCAGTTTAAAGAAGTGATGAGTGCTGAGCGATCTGACCTAGGAGCGCGTTCAAATCGTGTTGACTTAGTAGCAAGCCGTTTGACTTCACAATACCAAGTATTGAAAAATGCTAAATCAGATAATGAAGATGTTGAAAGTGAAAAGGCAATTCTTGATCTTCTTCAACAAGAGACGGTGAATAGAGCTGCTTTAGCGACAACAGCTAAAGTCATTCAGCCATCCCTTGTTGATTTCTTAAGATAATAAAAAGCATCCGTAGGGTGCTTTTTTGCATCATGGAGGTGAACATATGCAAATCCCTAGATTGTTAATGCAGCAAACCTATGCAAAGCTTCAAATGTCGACAACTCCTTCTCGCCAAGAAGTAGAGCAGCCACGAGCGGACCTTGAGATTCAGCAACCGCGAGCTGTCATGAATATCAAAAGGACACCATCGAAATTAACCATTGATCAAACCGAGGCATTTGCCGATATGGACATCAAGTCGATTTTTAGACGTTCTGAGGAATGGGCAGCTGAGGGGAAGCGTGCTGTTGGAGAAGGAATGGGCCGAAGAGCGGAAGAAGGAAGTGAACTTATCAAGATCGAGAATGGCGGGAATGCGATTGCTGAGTTTGCCAAGATCAACGGCAGTCCTCCAGCAAAACAATTCACCATTGGTGTGATACCTTCATTCTTTAGTGTGAAAATTCACTATCAGCCTTCTGAGCTTCAAATTGATGTGGAGCCGCAAAAAGCTGTCATAGAGGCAACACCTCATAAACCAATCGTTAACTACCAGCCAGGTAAGGTCAATATTGATATGTTACAATACCCAGAATTAAAAATAGAAGTTGACGAAACGGGCCAAAATGGTGATAAGGTATAGTTAAGAAAAACGAAAAAGGTCGTGAATTATGATCATTCAAACAAAATACCATGGTGAAGTGACAATCAAAGAGGAGCAAATCATCAACTTCTCTAACGGGATACCAGGATTTCTGGATCAAAAACAGTTTGTCATTTTGCCTTTATCAGAAGAATCTCCGTTTTTAGTTCTTCAATCATTGAAAAACGCAGCATTAGGCTTTATCGTCAGCAGTCCGTTTTTATTCTTCAATCAATACGAATTTGATTTAGACGAAACGGTTGTAGACATTCTGGAAGTAGAAGATGCCAATGATGTGGAAGTAATGGTTATTTTAACAATGGAATCATCTATTGAAAAAACAACAGCTAATTTAAGAGCGCCTATTATTGTGAACCGGAAAAACATGAAAGCCAAGCAGGTGATTTTGCATGATTCAGCCTATCATACAAAACATTTGTTAGAGGTGGCATCCTCATGTTAGTGCTGTCTCGTAAATTAAACCAGTCAATTCAAATAGGCGATGATATTGAAGTCAAGATTATTTCAATCGAGGGCGATCAAGTGAAAGTCGGGATTGAGGCTCCTAAGCACATCGATATTCACAGGAAAGAAGTGTACCTGTCTATTCAAGAAGAGAACAATCGTGCTGCGAGCTTATCCTTAGATCTCCTCTCTCAATTATCCTCACAAAAAAAGTGAGGATTTTTTTGCATTCAGCTGTCCTTCTCCGTGTGAAAGCGTTCCGATACAGATGTTCATGATCTATAGGAAACTTTAACAAATCGGTCCATCTATATTTAATTTGCAAATTCAAAGCCGATATAAAAGATAGATTAAAGCACAGGAGCTGAATAACTATGTCTGTTGGTAAGTTGACATCACTAGAGCCAATTATCGATGCATTTCAAACCCGTGTTTCTAATAACCAGAATGACAATGTAAACTCTGACTCACAAGCAAATGGCAGGGCTGTTTCAAAAGAAGAAATTGAAAAAACGCTTCAAGGCGCAAACAAGCTGATTGAACCTACTCAATTTCATCTTCAATTTGAATTACATGAAAAACTCAATGAATATTATGTCAAAGTCGTAGATAACCAAACAGAAGAAGTTATTAGAGAAATTCCTTCCAAGGAATGGCTTGATTTCTATGCGGCAATGACAGAAATTGTCGGTTTATTTGTAGATAAAAGAATGTAAATGAAGGGAGAACATAAACAATGGTCAATCGTATTACTGGATTTTCAAATGTGTTCGATATTGATGAAATCGTATCAAAGCTGATGAAAACGGAGCAGGCACCACTTGATACAATGACGCGCCAAAAACAAACACTTGAATGGCAAAGAGACAGCTATCGCGAGGTTAATTCGAAAATTAAAGAATTAGATGATTTGATCAACAGTTTAAAGTTAAATCTTCCAAGCACATATGGTGCCAAAAAGGTGACAAGCTCTAATGAATCTGCTGTCACAGCAACTGGATCAACAAATGCGACCTCTGGCTCTATTCATGTCACTCAGCTAGCGACAGCTTCCGTCTTCAAATCTTCTGGTACATCTGGATTTACACCAACAAACGGAACGTTTACGTTTGAAGTGACGACACCAGATTCGACAAAACCAAAAATGGTGACAATCAATACTTCTGATACCGACACAATTGATGACATCGTGAAAAAGCTGAACAGCGCACAATTAGGTGTGACGGCTTACAAAGGCCAAATCTCTGATGGCACTAACTACGTGGATACAATTGCTCTTACTTCTCGGACAACGGGTGAAGGCGTCAGTATTAAAGCAGCTGATGGCAATTCGGCTTCATTTTTAACGCAATTAGGATTCCAAGTAGATGGAGATAACAAATTAGTTGCGACCACTCAAGGACAGAAGGCGCAATACGAGATTAATGGTCTGAAAATGGAGAATAACAACAATACATTCACACAGGCTGATATTACGTACGAGCTTAAAGCAACCACAGATAAGCCCGTCAGCTTAAACGTTTCAACAGATGTTGATGCCATATATGATAAAATCAAACAATTTGTTGATAAATATAACGAACTCGTTGAGCAGATTAATGGAAAAGTCAATGAAAAGAAAAACAGAGACTATCATCCATTAACGGCTGAAGAGAAAAAAGCGATGTCTGAAAAAGAAATAGAGCTATGGGAAACGACCGCGAAGTCTGGCTTGCTGAGAAGTGATTCCATTTTACGATCTGGTGCCTCTAAAATAAGAAGTGATTTGTATGCTAATATTACGACAAGTGATGGGGATAAAATCCAACTCACACAAATCGGTATTTCGACATCATCCAGCTATAAAGATGGCGGGAAGCTTGAATTTATTAAGGGTAGTGATGGAGTAGAGAAATTAAAAAAAGCCATTGAAGAAGACCCGGAGAAGGTCAGACAAATGTTCATCTCGGGTAGTTTAATTGTGGATTCAAAAGATAAAGACAAAGCGCAGCAGCAATATCAAGAACAAGGAATCATTTATCGTGTCAAAAATTCCTTATCAGCCTTAACGAAAAGTATTCAAAAAAAGGCTGGCAGCACAACAATGGAATCAAAGGAATACGGACTGGGTAAGGACCTTGATTCTTTGACAAAACGAATGAGTACATTCCAAGATCGCTTAAAAATGGTTGAAGCCCGTTACTACAAAAAGTTTAATGCCATGGATAGTGCAATTCAAAAGCTAAACAACCAATCTGGCTACCTTTCTCAACTGCTTGGACAATAATTGGAGGTTTATAACATATGGCAATACAGAACCCTTATGCCGCCTATCAGAAAAATTCTATTGAGACCGCAACACCTGCCGAGTTGACGCTTATGCTTTATGAAGGCTGCTTAAAGTTCATCAGAATAGCGAAGCATGCCATTCAAAAAGAGGATGCAGAAACGAGAAACTTGAACCTGAAAAAGGCTCAAAACATTATTCAAGAATTAAATGTCACCTTAAATCGTTCCTATGACGTATCAAAGAGTATGGCAAGTATGTATGATTACATTTATCGCAGACTGATAGAAGCTAATCTTCAAAATGACGAAGAGATATTGAATGAAGTAGAACAGTACGTAACTGATTTCCGTGATGCGTGGAAGGAAGTCATTCAAACCGATCGAAAAGGCCGTCACCACTCTATCGGGGGCTCTCTATGAGTATTGTGGACCAGCTGCATGATCAAACATTAAAAATGGCAGCCGAAATAGCGGGAAATCCGCAAAGTGAGACACTGGTTGAAGACTTTGATGCCTTTTTAATTGAGAGAGACGAATTAATGAGAGATATAAAGCATGAATTGACGGATCAAGAAAAAGAGAAAATCCGAGAAATCATACAAACAGATCAAGAGATGGCGAAGCAATTAACGGTTATCCAAAATGGGATAAAAGCAGATATTCAAGCCATTCAAAAAAAGAAAACAAAACAGCTGAATTATCAAAATCCATACCAGCCCATAACAAGTGACGGCGTATATTACGATAAACGGAAATAAATAGGTGAGACCTGTGGCGTATCGTTCAAATGACTATATTTTATTAACCACATATTATGAACTTCTATACACGATAGAAGAGAGTCTAAAATATTTAGATGAAATTGAGAAGGATTTTGACAAAACAGAAGGGGATCGGATCTTTAATGATCTGATCCATGCCTTCTTTCATTTAGACACAACACACCCCCTTCTGCTTTCAATTATTGAAAATGAACACTTTGCCAAAACGATTCGTTCGTTTGATCAAATATTTTTAAGTTTTGATATACTAGCTTTCTATACATTCCCTTCAAATCACTTCCAATCATTCCTGAAATCATATTTTATACCTGAATATAGAAAGTGGATGGATGAAATACATGCCTGTATGAGGCCGTATGTCATTCATTAATTTTTGTCCAATTCAGACCATTCGGAGGAAATTATGAGACTAAAAAATCAATTTTTATTTGGGCTTATTGTCATATGTGTATTGTTTGTCAGTATGTTAGGATTCTCAAGCTTTCTCTATTACAAAACAGATCAATCCTATAAAGCGTTATTAAGCAAGGAAGTGAAGCTTTATCAGACCTCGCTGGAATTAGAGGCGCTTCTGCAAAAGCAGGAAGCACAGATCAAAACATATGTTGTCGTCCAAGATGCTGAAAATTTGCAGAAAATTGAGCAAACATATGAAGATATTAATAAAAAAACAACAGAAGCTTCGAAATTAAGTACGGTCAAACAAGCAAAAAATCTATTAGATCAAATCTCAGAAAAAAATTATCTCTACTACACCTCAACGAATCGATTATTTAATTCATTAAATATGCAAAATCAAAAAGAATTCAACACCCGCCTCACTCAAGAATTACAACCTATCGAACAAGAAATACATACCTTTACAAAAGAATTCGCTCAAAACCAGTTAAAACAACGTGATCAAAAAATCAATCAGCTCAATCAAGATAGTAATCAATTATTGCTTACACTCATTTTGGTCAGTGCAGCGATTATTGTTGGCTTTCTGGTGATTGGTGTCAGATTCGTTCATCGCATGACAAAACCAATTGTTTCTGTCACAAATGCCGCAAGAAGGATGGCAGATGGTGACCTGACCCTTGAAGAGATTGAAGTGACCTCTAAAAATGAGATTGGCCAGCTCGGCACAGCCTTTAATCAAATGACGGCTCATTTGCGTCAGCTTATTTTGCAGGTGCAAAGCGGATCAAGACAGCTTGCTGATTCTGCTGCTCAATTTGAGGAAACCATCAGTCAAACGATATCGGCTAGTGAGCAGACATCTAGCTCGATCGAACAGGTCAGTGAAGCTTCACGTGAACAATCAGATGCGGTCGGAAAAGTCGCCTCTGCCATTCAAGAAGTATCGACTGGCATGCAAAATGCAGCTGTACACACGTCCGATGTTTCGGGTCACTCAATTTCAGTGACTGAAAAGGCTGAAGAAGGTGCCGCTCTTATTCAACAATTTGTGAAACAAATGAGTTCTATTAAAGAATCTGTGAATGAACACCATTCCACAATGGCCAATGTACAAGCTCAGTTTACAGGCATTCAAGGTCTGTTAGGTCATATCCATGCCATTGCTGACCAGACGAATTTACTTGCTTTAAACGCAGCCATAGAAGCAGCAAGAGCGGGAGAACATGGAAGAGGTTTTGCAGTTGTAGCAGATGAAGTGAGGAAGCTGGCAGAAGAATCTAGTCAACTGACAGATCAAATTAGTCAATTACTCGAGAACGTGAACAAAGATACAGAAAGGTCATCGCAATCGATGACGAAGGTTGAGCGGGATGTAGCAGAGGGTGTAAAAGTATCACAATTATCTGAACAGAGCTTCCATGAAATCCTGGAATCTATTCGTGATATTTCAATGAAAGCCGAAGAGCTGTCAGCCACTGCAGAACAAATTTCTGCTAGTACAGAGGAAATTTCTCAAACGGTTGGTGTCATTGAAGAAGGTGCGAAACGAAACTCAGAAGAAACAGAATACATGTCTGCTGCTGTTGAAGAATCATTAGCGGCCAATGAAGAGATGAAAGCCGCTGCGGAGGATTTAAAATCCTTGTCTCAATCGCTGAAAACATCGATTTCATCTTTTACCATTTAATGTGCGCTGGTCTTTTTCAAGAATCAGACGAATATATATTCATCACCTATCAAGAAACAGTTGAAGCACCGCAAAATTCGACAAATTTCAATAAATATTCACATTTTTTTTACGTTTGAGCAGGAGAAAAGGAGGGAAAAGTAGAAATAGGTTTACATATCCTTAATTTTAAAGGAGGCGTTCTTTACATGAATTACAATGTCAGAGGAGAAAACATCGACGTAACACCTGCACTAAGAGATCATGTCGAGAAAAAAATTGGAAAGCTGGAGCGTTATTTTGAGACAGATGTTGATGCTTCAGTCAACGTGAACTTGAAGTTTTACAACGATCAAGAATCTAAAGTTGAGGTTACCATTCCAATGACTGATCTAGCACTTCGAGCTGAGGTGCATAATGAGGATATGTACAATGCAGTAGACCTAGCAGCCAGTAAATTAGAACGTCAAATTAGAAAGCACAAAACAAAAGTAAACCGTAAATTCCGCGAGCAAGGTGCGAAAAAGCACTTATTTGCTGGAGGAAATGGTACGGCTGAAGTAGCAGTTCAAGATGACGAAGAGATTGATGAAACAGAAATCGTCAGACAAAAACGTTTCAACTTAAAGCCGATGGATAGCGAAGAGGCCATTCTCCAAATGAACATGTTAGGTCATAGTTTCTTCGTTTTCACAAATGCTGAGACAAATTTGACCAATGTGGTTTATCGCCGAAATGACGGTAAATATGGACTCATTGAGCCAAACGCTTAAATATCAGTAGATGCTGATTCAAAAACAACCTAAATAAAGTAAACCCGTTCCTTTCATAAGGGGCGGGTTTTTTGTGCGAAATTATGGCAAATTCTTTGGAAATGAAAGAAGGTATGGTATGATAAATGCAGGAAAATATGGACCTGTCAAACTTTTGGACATGCCGAAAAATTGCATGAAATAGAGGAGCGTTATTATATGCTTGGAATCTTAAACAAAGTGTTTGATCCTACGAAACGTACGATCAGCCGATATGAAAAAAAGGCAAATGAAATCGAAGCTCTCGCTCAAGATTTTGAAAAATTATCTGACGAGGCTTTACGAAATAAAACGATTGAATTTAAAGAAAAACTTGAAAAAGGACAATCCGTGGATGACCTGTTGGTTGAAGCATTTGCTACGGTTCGCGAGGCTTCCCGCCGCGTAACAGGAATGTTCCCATTTAAGGTGCAGCTTATGGGGGGGATCGCACTTCACGAAGGCAACATCGCTGAAATGAAAACAGGTGAAGGGAAAACATTGACATCCACAATGCCTGTTTACTTAAATGCTCTTTCTGGAAAAGGCGTCCACATCGTGACAGTCAACGAATATTTGGCAAGCCGTGATGCGCAGGAAATGGGCAAAATTTTTGAATTCCTTGGTTTAACGGTCGGCTTAAACTTAAACAGCTTAGACAAAGATGAAAAAAGAGAAGCGTACGCCGCTGATATCACGTATTCAACAAACAATGAACTCGGCTTTGACTATTTACGAGATAACATGGTGCTTTACAAAGAGCAGATGGTTCAGAGACCACTTCATTATGCTGTGATCGATGAGGTTGACTCCATTTTAATTGATGAAGCGAGAACACCTCTTATTATTTCTGGACAAGCTGCGAAATCAACAAAGCTTTACGTACAAGCCAATGCATTTGTCCGTACATTAAAAATCGAAGATGATTTCACGTATGATATTAAAACAAAAAGTGTGCAGCTGACTGAAAGCGGAATGACGAAGGCGGAAAAAGCATTCGGCATCGAGAACCTGTTTGATGTCAAACATGTCGCGCTCAACCATCACATCGCTCAGGCGCTGAAAGCACATGTTGCGATGCAAAAAGACGTGGATTACGTGGTAGAAGAAGGCCAAGTAGTCATCGTTGACTCCTTCACAGGACGTTTAATGAAAGGACGCCGTTATAGTGAAGGTCTGCATCAAGCCATCGAAGCAAAAGAAGGTCTTGAAGTGCAGAACGAAAGCATGACACTAGCAACAATTACGTTCCAGAACTACTTCCGTATGTATGAAAAGTTATCTGGTATGACTGGTACAGCAAAAACGGAAGAAGAAGAATTCCGTAACATTTACAACATGCAGGTTGTGTCAATCCCGACCAATCAACCAGTAGTTCGTGATGACCGACCTGATTTAATTTACCGCACAATGGATGGTAAATTTAAAGCAGTGGCTGAGGATGTTGCGCAGCGCTATATGACAGGACAGCCAGTTCTTGTCGGAACAGTAGCAGTTGAGACATCTGAGCTTATTTCTAAGCTGCTTAAAAATAAAGGCATTCCTCATCAAGTGTTAAACGCGAAAAACCATGAGCGTGAAGCACAAATTATTGAAGAGGCTGGTCAAAAAGGTGCTGTGACCATTGCGACAAACATGGCAGGACGTGGTACAGACATCAAGCTTGGCGAAGGTGTAAAAGAACTTGGAGGTCTGGCTGTTATCGGGACAGAGCGTCATGAATCACGTCGGATTGATAACCAGCTTCGCGGACGTTCTGGACGTCAAGGAGACCCAGGGATTACCCAATTCTATCTATCCATGGAAGATGAATTGATGCGCCGATTTGGTGCAGAGCGAACGATGGCAATGCTTGACCGCTTTGGCATGGATGACTCTACACCAATCCAAAGTAAAATGGTGTCTAAAGCCGTTGAATCATCGCAAAAACGTGTAGAGGGGAACAACTTTGATTCCCGTAAGCAGCTTCTGCAATATGACGATGTGCTTCGTCAACAGCGTGAAGTGATCTACAAACAGCGTTTTGAAGTCATCGATTCCGACAACTTAAAATCAATTGTCATCAATATGATCCAATCTTCAATTGAGCGTGCTGTGGGATCTTATACGCCAAAAGAAGAGCTGCCTGAAGAATGGAAACTAGATGGTCTTGTTGAATTAATCAACACGAACTATTTAGACGAAGGTGCCATCACGGTCAAAGATATCTTCGGTAAAGAAGCAGATGAAATCACAACTTTCATCATGGATCGTATTAAAGAAAAATACGATGCAAAAGAAGAAACATTTGGCGAAGAACAAATGCGTGAATTTGAAAAAGTCATCGTTCTTCGTGCGGTGGATTCGAAGTGGATGGACCATATCGATGCAATGGATCAGCTGCGTCAAGGTATTCATTTACGTGCGTATGCACAAACGAATCCGCTACGTGAATACCAAATGGAAGGATTTGCGATGTTTGAGCATATGGTTGCTTCAATTGAAGATGATGTGGCCAAGTATGTCTTGAAATCAGAAATCCAAAACAACCTAGAACGCGAAGAAGTGGTTCAAGGTCAAACAACGGCTCATCAGCCACAAGAGGGCGATGAGGAGAAGACAGTGAAGAAAAAGCCGGTACGTAAAGTCGTAGACATTGGACGAAACTCTCCATGTCACTGCGGAAGCGGCAAGAAATATAAAAATTGTCATGGGAAGACAGAATAAGTAATGGAAAGAGGTGAAAACCTCTTTCTATTCATGTCAGCCCCCATACATCTATGAGGTGAAGGATATGGAATTAGTAGAAATTAGACAAGAGCTTGAAAATATGGCTAGCAGGCTAGCTGATTTTAGGGGGTCTCTTTGACTTAGAAACAAAAGAAGCCAAAATCGCAGAGCTTGAAGCGACGATGTCAGAGGCTGATTTTTGGAATGATCAGCAAAAGGCTCAAGGCGTTATCAATGAAGCCAATGCACTGAAGGATTCTGTGAATTCCTATCATGAGCTCAGTGAATCGCATGAAGAGCTGCAAATGACGCATGACTTATTAAAGGAAGATTATGACGAAGAGCTTCATGCAGAGCTTGAAAAAGAGCTGAAGAACTTAACGAAGCAATTTAACGAATTTGAGCTGCAGCTTCTCTTAAGCGAACCTTATGATAAAAACAATGCCATTCTGGAGCTTCACCCAGGTGCAGGCGGTACCGAATCACAGGACTGGGGTTCTATGCTTCTGAGAATGTACACTCGCTGGGCAGAGCGCAGAGGCTTTAAGGTCGAAACGCTTGATTACCTTCCAGGTGATGAGGCAGGAATTAAGTCGGTGACATTGCTGATCAAAGGGCATAATGCGTACGGTTATTTAAAAGCAGAAAAAGGTGTCCATCGTTTGGTCCGTATTTCTCCTTTTGATTCATCTGGCCGTAGACATACATCCTTCGTTTCATGTGATGTTATGCCGGAATTCAATGAAGAAATTGATATTGATATTCGCACAGAGGATATCAAGGTAGATACGTATCGTGCAAGCGGTGCAGGCGGACAGCACGTTAATACGACGGACTCTGCTGTTCGTATTACACACATTCCAACCAATGTCGTCGTGACGTGCCAAACAGAAAGATCACAAATCAAAAACAGAGAACGTGCGATGAAAATGTTGAAATCGAAACTTTATCAAAAACGGATCGAAGAACAGCAGGCAGAATTGGATGAAATCAGAGGAGAGCAGAAAGAAATTGGCTGGGGAAGCCAGATTCGCTCTTATGTATTCCACCCTTATTCTCTTGTGAAAGACCATCGAACCAATACGGAGATGGGAAATGTTCAAGCGGTGATGGATGGAGATTTAGATTCATTTATCGATGCATACCTACGTTCGAAATTATCATAAAAACTCGGCTTCTTGCCGGGTTTTTTTAATTGTGAGAAAATATAATGAATATAAAGGAATACTTACGACATACTGATTCTATATCCTTTGTATGATGAAATTAGCAAATAAAGGGGGAAATATTTTGGGATTAACACCATTGCAAGAAACGTGGGATTTAGATGCCTTTTTTAAAGGAGGCAGTTCTTCACCAGAATTTAAGACATACCTGCAAACCATTCAGCAGCTATTAGATGAATTACGACAAAAGGTGGATGCCTTTTCAAAAGAAGATACACACATTGAAAGCAAATTAACGTCTGTCCTTGACACGTATGAAACTACATATAAAAAATTGTCTCAAGCAGGTTCATTTGTATCCTGCCTCCAAGCTCAAAATACGAAGGATATGAAAGCAGGCAGCCTTCGAGGTACGATTGCCAAGCTAGAAGCTGATTTAGGAACTATCCTTGCACTATTTGATCAAGCGCTTGCTGCTATTTCTGCAAACAAGTGGGAAGAACTGATGAATTCAGCAGCCTTTTCAGATGTCCGCTACATATTAAATGAGCGAAGAGACCGTGTGAAGGATCAATTACCTGTTGAACAAGAAACACTGATTCAAAAGCTTGCTGTAGATGGGTACCATGCGTGGGATGAGCTTTATTCCAGCTTAGTGAATAAAATTACCATTCCGTTTGAACAGCATGGTGAAACGCAGATGATCTCTGTAGGCCAAGCGGAAAATGCTATGGATGATTCAGATCGTGAAATCAGAAAAGCCGTTTACCACAACCTAGAGCATGCATGGACGCAGGATGAACATTTATTTGCAAGTACGCTCAATCACCTTGCTGGTTTTCGTTTGCAAGTGTATGAAGCAAGAGGCTGGGATCACATTTTAAAAGAGCCGCTTGAAATTTGCCGTATGAAACAAGAAACCCTTGATACAATGTGGTCTGTGATTGATGGACATAAGCAGCCATTCATTGATTATTTACACCGAAAAGCTGAGATGCTTGGAGTGGATAAGCTGAGCTGGTTCGATGTTGGGGCTCCTATCGGCAGTGAGACCAAAATCTATCCTTATCAAGAAGCAGCTGCTTTTATTGTGAAACATTTCGCTGGATTTGGAGAAGAGCTCGCTGCTTTTACAGAAAAAGCCTTTAACGAACGCTGGGTAGAAGCTGAGGACCGTCCAAACAAACGGGTAGGCGGCTTTTGTACAAATTTCCCTGACAGCGGAGAATCACGCATTTTTATGACCTTCTCAGGTAGTCCATCCAATGTGGCGACACTAGCGCATGAGCTTGGTCATTCGTTCCATCAGGACGTGATGCAGGATGTTCGCATTCTGAATCGTAAATACGCAATGAATGTAGCTGAAACAGCGTCCACCTTCGCGGAAATGATTGTAGCTGATGCTTCATTAAAAGAAGCGGCAAATGAAGAGGAGCGTCTCAGCTTGTTAGAGGATAAGCTGCAGCGCAGTGTAGCATTCTTCATGAACATTCAATCTCGTTTCTTGTTTGAACAGCGATTTTATGAAGAGCGTAAACAAGGAGAAGTGCCGGCTGACCGATTGAATGAATTGATGGTCGAAGCGCAGAAGGAAGCGTTTGGTGACTCATTAGATGAATACCATCCTCATTTCTGGGCATCTAAGCTGCATTTCCATATCACGAATGTTCCATTTTATAATTTCCCATACACCTTTGGATACATGTTCTCGTTGGGGATTTATGCAAAAGCATTGCAGGCTGGTACATCGTTTGAAGAGAAATACATTGCATTATTAAAAGATACTGCTTCAATGACAGTGGAAGATTTAGCTAAAAAGCATCTAGGCGTTGATCTTACCCAAAAAGCATTTTGGGAAGAAGCCATTCGTTTGGCTGTAGCAGATGCTGAAGAATTTTTAGAAGTGACGAAAAAATAAAAATGAAAAGCTCCCATTATGGGAGCTTTTTTGCTGGCTTCAGCCAATCCAGCATTGTTTGAATGAGATCATTTTGCTGCGACAGGGCTGGAATGTCCGCCGGCTGATCTCCTTTTTGTTTGCCATACATGCCAAATTGCGCATGATTCCCGCCTTTTATTTCATGATAAACGGTTTGAGACGGCAGATTTGCTTTCGATTTTTTGATTTTCTCTTGTGTTGCCAGCCCATCCTTTTCACCTGAAATAGAGAGGACTTTTAGTGACGATTGTTTCAGGTCATCTGATGCTGGATAAGATGCTAGGAAAAAGAGTCCATCTAGCTTGCTCTGATTTTTTTCTGCAAACATAGCGGCAGCTGCCCCGCCAAGTGAATGTCCGCCAATATACCAGTGTTTGATCGTTTGATGATCTTTGATGATGTCCTGCGCTTTGTTTGGATTGAAGATCGCAAAGGAAAATGGCATGTCAGGGATAAAGACAGAGTAGCCTTTTTTCATCAGCGTATCCCCAATATAGGTATACGCAAGTGGTTCCACCTTTGCCCCAGGATAGAGAATGATGCCAGTATCACTTTTTGATGCTTCAAATGTATAAACATCGTTTTTATGTTCCACTTGCTCCATGTTCACCTGTTTTTTTAATGCTTCTGATGGTCCGTATGTAAAGCGGCTCCATGTATAGAAAGCACCAAAAGCTAAGATGATCAGTGCAAGTAATGTCATAACTGTTATCTTCAGTATTTTCTTCATCGCATGCCCCTTCTTTCTCATGTACATATTAAATATACCATCATTTACTCCTATGCCAACCGGCAAGTACGCTGATCCGTCTGTGTGATAAAGTATTAATCCATTAGCACTGCATTTGGCTGTTATTTACAATCGTTTTAAGAGGGCTTAAAATAGGTGTGCATTCAGAAGTAACGGAGGAAGAAAGACATGAAGCAGGGACATTCACAATTTTGGATCGAAGTGAAAAATTATTTGTTCATTTTAATCGGATCTGCCATTGTGGCGATTGGATTTAATACGTTATTATTACCGAATCAGATTGCAGCAGGCGGTGTGAGCGGAATTAGTACCATTATGCAGTCATTCGGCTTTGAAGCAGCGTATGTGCAATGGGGGCTCAATATTCCGCTGTTTATCGCTGGCTTTTATTTATTAGGTGGTACATTTGGAGTGAAAACACTCGTTGGCTCGATTTTTTTACCTTTCATGGTGTTTGTCACAAGACATATTGCACCTGTCACACATGAAGCGCTGCTGGCAGCTATTTTTGGCGGTGTGGTCATTGGAATCGGTATAGGGCTCGTGTTCCTTGGGAATGGATCAACAGGTGGAACGGCACTTGCTGCCAAAATCATCAATAAGTACACCGGACTCACGCTAGGCACATGCTTAGCGATGATGGATGGTTTGATTGTTCTGGCTGCAATGACAATCTTTGGAATCGAAGAGGGGCTGTACGCGGTTATTGGTGTGTTTATTTCGAGTAAAACGATTGATGTGGTACAGGCTGGCTTCAGTCATTCGAAAATGGCGATGATCATTACCGGGCATGAAGATGAGGTCAGACAGGCGGTTTTTGATCAAATTGACCGCGGTGTGACGAAGATCTCAGCAGTCGGAGGATATACCGATCATGACCGCCCAATTTTGATGTGTGTCGTTGGGCAGTCACAATTCACAAAGTTGAAACAAGTGGTGAAAGCAATCGATGCATCAGCATTTGTCATTGTAATGGATGCAAAAGAGGTGCTTGGTGAGGGTTTTAAAAGGGCATAAACAAGGATATAATAGCGTTGACCAAATGATTGTAAGGGAGGGAAATAGATGAAAAAAAGCGGATTAACGATGCTATTTGCATCAATGCTTCTTGTTCTGGCGGCTTGTGGAGGAAATTCAAGCAGCAGCGAAAAAGAAGGCAGCAAAAGTGCTTCATCTGTGAGCAGTGGTGAGGAGATCTATCAGCAAAACTGTATTGGCTGTCATGGGAAAGACCTATCTGGCGGAGGCGGACCAAGCCTGAAAGAAGTAGGGAAGAAATATAATGAAAGCCAAATCGCAGATATTGCGCAAAACGGTAAAGGCTCTATGCCAAGCGGAATGGTAGATGAGAAGCAAGCAAAAGAAGTAGCAAAATGGCTTGCAGAGAAAAAATAAAACCTTTGTCTAATCGACAAGGTTTTTTGTTTTTTATATGTAGAAAAAGACTTTTGGATAGTATGAAAACGCATTATATTAAATTATATTTAAAAAATAAGGGTATAAAGGCATGTTTTTCGATTTTGATTGTTCTATTTACCTTTTATTTATAAGTTTTGAAATATAAATGTAATACCATTGCGTCGATTCATGACGTATAATTGGAGTTGTTGAAAATGAGACGATTCAATTTTTTCATCTTTTTGGATGAAAAGGACATAAATTGCTAGTAAGTATCGAAGGGTATGTGCGTAACCATACATAACGTTTTTTGACGAGAAGTGTCAAAACATCATGATAAGCTGTTAGTCAGCGAATAAGAAAAGATTAGGTGATTACATGATTCAAATGAAGGAAGTCTACAAGATCTATCCTAATGGCGTAAAGGCGATCAATGGAATCAATGTCTCTATCCATCCAGGAGAGTTTGTGTATGTTGTTGGTCCCAGTGGTGCTGGTAAATCCACTTTCATCAAAATGATGTATCGTGAAGAGAAACCAACCAAAGGGCAAATCTTAATTAATAACAAAGATTTAGGTTCAATGAAGGAAAAAGAAATTCCTTACGTAAGAAGAGAAATTGGCGTAGTATTCCAAGATTTCAAGCTGCTTCCAACTCTTACTGTGTTTGAGAACGTTGCATTTGCTCTTGAAGTAATTGGTGAACAGCCTCATATCATTAAGAAAAAAGTGCTTGACGTTCTCGATCTGGTCCAGCTAAAACACAGAGCCCGCCAATTTCCTGACCAGCTGTCTGGCGGTGAACAGCAGCGTGTATCTATCGCTCGGTCGATCGTCAATAGCCCTGAGGTCGTCATTGCAGATGAGCCGACAGGAAACCTTGATCCAGACACTTCCTGGGAAATCATGAAGACGCTCGAAGAGATTAATAACCGCGGAACAACAGTGGTTATGGCGACACACAACAAAGAAATTGTAAACACCATGAAGAAACGCGTCATCGCAATCGAAGATGGAATGATTGTGCGTGACGAAGCAAGAGGGGAGTACGGAATTTATGATTAAAACTCTCTCGCGGCATTTACGTGAGAGCTTCCGTTCACTAGGAAGAAACACGTGGATGACTTTTGCATCAATTAGTGCGGTTACTGTCACATTGATTTTAGTTGGGGTTTTCCTTGTGATTATGCTCAACTTGAATAACATGGCATCGAACGCTGAAAAAGAAGTAGAAGTAAAAGTATTAATCGAATTAACGGCGAATCAAAAGCAGCAGGATGAATTAAAAGCAGAAATTGAAAAGATTCCTGAAATCAGTAATGTGAAGTACTCATCTAAGGATGACGAACTGAAAGCTTTGATTAAAAGCTTTGGAGAAAATGGACAATCCATGGGACTTGTTGATCAAGAAAATCCATTAAACGATGCGTTCATTGTGAAAACAACAGATCCTCACGATACACCAAAAGTAGCGAAGAAATTAGAAAACCTAAAGGGTACATATAAGGTAACCTATGGGAAAGAAGAGGTCAGCCGACTCTTTAATGTAGTCGGAGTAGCGCGTAATGTCGGCATTGTGCTCATTATTGGGCTGTTATTTACAGCTATGTTCTTAATCTCCAATACGATCAAAATTACGATCTTTGCTAGACGTAAAGAAATTGAGATTATGAAGCTGGTAGGTGCAACGAACTGGTTTATTCGCTGGCCATTCTTCATTGAAGGATTATTGCTTGGTGTATTTGGCTCCATTATACCTATTGCTCTATTGCTTGGCACGTATCAATATGCAGTGGGCTGGGTCGCACCGAGAGTACAAGGCTCATTTATTTCAATGCTTCCATACAACCCGTTTGTCTATCAAGTATCACTGATCCTGCTAGTGATCGGTGCAATCATTGGGGTATGGGGAAGCTTAACGTCTATCCGTAAATTCTTAAAAGTATAAATATATTTTGATGGCAGCACTCGAGGATTCTATAGAAGATGTGACCGGTTGATCCGATTCATCCGGTCGGCTCTTCATGTCGACAGTTGTCATGGGAGGGGAATATCGTTTTGAAAAGAAAGCTGATGATGGCTGGAATGGCAGCGTTTATTGGAACAACGTGGCTATACATTCCAGGGAACGAGAATCGTGCATTCGCATTCGAAGACCTAGATCAAAAACGTCAACAAATCGAAGAGAAAACATCGAAGACTGAATCAAACTTGAAGAAGAAGAAGTCAGAGCTGGCAAAGCTTGAAAAGAAAGAATCAAAGCTCAAGAAAGAAATTGAACAAATTGACCAAAAGGTAAGTACTGCAACTGAAAAAGTCGCTGAAAAAGAGAAAGAAGTTAAAAAAACAAAGCAAGAGATCAAGAAGCTGAAAAAAGACATTCAAGTCATTAATGAGCGAATTGAAAAGAGAAAAGCCATATTCAAAGACCGAATTCGTTCAATGCAAAAAAGCGGCGGTACGATCAACTATTTAGATGTGCTGCTAGGTGCTCGCAGCTTTAGTGATTTTGTCGGTCGTGTTGGGGCTGTCACAACGATTGTCGAAGCAGACAAAGACATGATTACAGAACATGAAAATGATTTAAAGCTGGTGGAGCAAAAAGAAGCAGAGCTAAATAATCAGCTAAGTGGACTTGAAACATCTCTGAAAGAGCTAGAAGCACTAAAAAAAGAATTATCTAAGAAGCACAAAGAAAAAGAACACATCTTAGGTGATGTGACAGATAAAAAAAATCATGCACATGATGAACTAGGCAAGCTTGAGAATGAACAAGAAATTCTTGCGAACCAAAAAGCGGCTGTGAAGTCTGAGGAAGCACACCGTCAAAAGGAAGAAGCGGCGAAAGCAAAACAGGCAGCTGAAAAAAATGCACCTGCACCTCGTAGCGGCGGCTCAGATCAAGTATCTGATACACCAGCAAACAGCTCAGGCTTTATTAAACCAGCTGCAGGGCGTTTCTCATCTGGCTTTGGCGGACGTTCTGGCGGAAACCACTTCGGATTAGATATTGCAGCAAAAGGCACAGTTCCTGTCTATGCAGCAGCATCTGGAACCGTCACAAACTCAAGCTACTCATCTAGCTACGGAAATGTTGTGTTCATTACGCACAATATCAATGGACAGACATATCAAACTGTATACGCCCACCTGTCTACAAGAAGTGTGTCAACAGGACAGAGAGTTGAACAAGGACAATTCCTTGGCTATATGGGAAATACCGGCCAATCGCATGGTCAGCATCTTCATTTTGAAATTCATAAAGGATTATGGAATGGCGCGAAATCAAATGCAGTCAATCCAGCGCAATATATCCGCTAATCAAAAAGCCGATAACATGACGTTATCGGCTTTTTTTGTCTAGATAGAATTAAAATAACAGCAGTAACCCGGCAATAATAGGTGTTAACAGAACAGCTGATTTCAATAAGAGCTTCGGTGCAAGGCGTGTGAATTTCGCGCCTATAAATGCGCCTAAGACGGTTCCAATTAATATTTGGATCAGCAAGATAAAATCAACATAGCCCTCTGAAATATATCCAATTCCACCGCCGATGGAAATCGGAATAATGACAAGCATCGTCGTGCCAACAGCTTGCCGAATCGACAGCTTCAGTAAAATCAAAAGTCCTACTTGAATAAACGGTGCAGACCCGATACCAAACATGCCTGACAGCATTCCAGACACAAGGCCTAAAATAATGCCTCTTGTCATCAGCTGGCGTGAAGAAAGCGGCTGCTGCTCAGCCTCTTCATTAAGAACAAATAGTTTGATCATCATAAAAACAGCGGATAAAAAAAGCATCCCTGCTGTTAAATAGTGCAGACTCTCTTCTGGAATAAAAGGAGCGACCTTAGCCCCGGCAAAAGAAGCAATACAAGCCAGAGCCCCGACAATCAAACCAGATTTCAACTGAATGTTCCCTTCCCTGTAGTGGCTATATGCACCTGATAGTGTCGTAAATGCCATAGCGGCTAATGACGTCCCGAGTGCTGTATGGATAGGGATATCAAAAATTAATGTAAGCAATGCGATGACAAATCCCGCCCCGCCTGCTCCTACAAAACCTAATAAAATTCCTAATAAAAGCATCGTCAAGATAATATACATAGCGAAGACTCCTTCTCAATCATAACAAAATAAAAATTACACCTAATAAAATGATTCGTCAAGCCTTCACGGGAGAATGTCTTTACATGAAATCCCTTCTTCTGGCATATAATAACTCAGGTCATCAGGAAGAGTTGAAGAAGGAGGCCAAATATGAAAAAACAAATCGCATCTATTATGGCAAGTGTCGTTCTCTTAATAAGTGCAGGTGTGATGACGCATAAAGAGGGAACTCATGCGGAGTCACCGCATGCAGCTGCTGCAATGGCTGGACAAGCTCAATCAAGTGATAAGGCGAAAGAGAATGGGATGGAAAAGATCGAGAAAGCCTATGACCTTATTTCGAATGAATATGTAGAGGAAGTGGATCGGCAAAAGCTGCTTGAAGGCGCGATCCAAGGAATGCTTTCGACGTTAAACGATCCATATTCAGTATACATGGACAAGCAAACCGCAAAGCAATTTTCTGATTCGCTTGATTCTTCCTTTGAGGGAATTGGGGCAGAAGTGGGGATGGATGAAGGAAAGATCATTATCGTCTCCGCCTTTAAAAAATCCCCTGCGGCAAAAGCGGGTCTAAAGCCGAAAGATGAAGTCATTAGCATTGACGGTGAACCTATGAAAGAAAAAAGCTTAAACGATGCTGTGCTGAAAATAAGAGGGAAAAAAGGAACTTCTGTCGCCTTAACAATTAAACGAAACGGGATTGAAAAAGAGCTAACGTTCCATATCAAACGAGAGGAAATCCCGCTTGAAACAGTGACTTCCTCTGTAAAAGAGGTCAATGGGCATAAAACAGGCTATATTGCGATCTCCAGCTTCTCTGAAGATACGGCGAAGGATTTCACGTCAAGCCTGAAACAGCTCGAGAAAAAGGGCATAGAAGGCCTTGTACTGGATGTGAGAGGAAACCCTGGCGGCTATCTGCAAAGTGTGGAAGATATTTTAAAGCATTTTATTACGAAGGATCAGCCCTATATTCAAATCGCAGAACGGAATGGCGACCGAAAACGATATTTTTCAAAACTGAAAGAACAAAAGCCTTACCCAGTCAATGTCTTAATTGATAAAGGCAGTGCTTCCGCTTCGGAAATACTTGCTGGAGCCATGAAAGAAGCCGGAAAGTATGAAGTTGTCGGTGATGTCTCCTTTGGAAAAGGAACTGTGCAGCAGGCGGTTCCGATGGGAGATGGAAGTAATATTAAATTAACGCTGTATAAATGGCTCACGCCAAAAGGCAATTGGATTCACAAAAAAGGCGTCGTACCGACAATTGCGATTCATCAGCCGGATTACTTTACCGCAGGTCCGCTTCAGCTAAAAGAACCGCTTCAGCTTGATATGAACAATGAAGAAGTGAGACAAGCCCAGACGCTGTTAAAGGGATTGTCATTTGACCCTGGCAGAGTAGATGGATACTTTGATGAAGAAACGAAAAAGGCCGTACTTGCCTTCCAAAGCACATACAATCTCGATAAATCAGGTGTCATTGATTTGAAAACAGCGGAAATGATGAACAAAATGGTGGATGAAGTGAAATCATACGAAAAAAATGACCTTCAATTACAGACTGCACTAAAAGCACTATATCTTAAAAAATAAAGAGGCGAATAATAGCCTCTTTTTTTTGGTTCATAAGTGTCATGAACATGTAATAATTTATGATTAAAAATAAATTATATCGAGAAATATATTCATTTATTTTACAAAAAACATAACATTCCTTCGATTTTACCCGATAACATATGTATATAAGAGACTTTCTGTTGATTTAAACATGTCATGAAAATGAAACTTTTGAAAGTTGTATGTTACATAAATAATTCTTACAATAAAAAGTAGCACTCATTTTAAATATTTTATTTTTTGCGGATATTCAGCTTGAGCATTAAGCTGTACCGAGGTTTGCGCTTTTCTTAAAAGAACTAGTAAATGGGGGTACACAATTGAAAAGGGCAAGTATTGTGAGAGAGAAAAAATATTACGAGTTGGTAGAGGAACTTAAGAGTCGTTCGAAAGATGTGACGTTTTCCGCTACAAAGGCATTAAGTCTGCTCATGCTGTTAAGCAGGTACTTGGTCAATTACACAACGGTAGAATCAGTCGACGAAATCGATGAAGACTGTGCTGAGATATACTTCAATTATTTAATGGATAATCATAAGAGACTTGGTATAAACTTAACCGACATCAAGAGGTCGATGCAGCTGCTCGGCGGCATACTAGATGTAGATGTCAATCACTACTTAAA